>USBA01000055.1 GCA_900552735.1 uncultured Collinsella sp.
CGCCGCCGCATCCGGAACACCCTCCACCGCAGCTGCAGCTCCCGCCCATGTCAGGAACGGGGCGCTCGGATACAATGGCGAAGCCGAGGTAACTGAGATCCACGCTGATGCTGCCAATGGCTTCGTAGAGTTCCTTCGTCATGCAGTAGGTAACGCCGCCGATCTCTTCGGAAACGTCATTGTCATCTGCATCATCGAGAGCCATGGACAGCGTCGGACCACAGCATCCGCCGGGAGCGGGAAAAACGCGGACGGATTTTTTGGCATCGGGATTGCCGCTGAAAAAGGCATCCAGCTCCTTCCTGGCCGCATCGCTGAGAGAAATCATGGAAAACCTCCACGGGAGATATAAACTGCCCGGGGAAAGGCAGTCCGGAGGGAGGGTGCTATCGCCCTTTTTCCCGCCTGGTTGGCTCGTCCTGTGCGCGGCCCGTTCCCCGGCAGAATCCGGAAAACAGGCCGCAGCGGAACGCGCGGTTAGATGGAGCAGCTGTCCCCTGAACAGCCGCTGCAGCCATGCCCCTGAGGCGCCGAAGCGCTGTAGGGCCTTTCAGAGCTGATCGTGAAGCCCATGTAGCTGAGGCCTACCGAAACTTCTCCGATCATCTGATAAAGATCTTTTGTCATGCAAAACGTAATGCCGCCGATGATGGAAACCGAACTCAGGCCTAAAAAGTTATCGTTAAAGAAGTACGCGACGCCCAGACCCAGCGCGGCTGCCACTACAAGCTTAGGAATCAGCACGACGATGCCGGTCTTGATGGCGCCCGGCGTGGACTTAAAGCTGATGCCGGCGCCCACGAACAGCAAGATCGCGGCAACGATGGTGTTGGAGCCGCCGCGGCAGGCAGCCGTAAAGAAGCCGCCGACTTCAAAGACCTGTGGGCAGAAGGTATTGAGCAAAAGGCCGACGATCATCGGATAGATCATGATGTCGCCCGGAATGCGCGGGACCTTGAATTTCTTTTGCTCGTTGGTGGTTGCTTCCTGTGCCATGAAACCCCATTTCCGCTGACGGGGTACAAAAGCCCACGTCACGCTTTGCTACAGTAAAGTTTGACCATGGTACCAGAAGAAATAGACCAGCTCGGTGAAAAATCCGACAAGTTGGGATGGAACGAGATTCGGCGCCCGCGACGCCACCCCTATATAAGGCTCAAGACAATATAGAGTACGATGCCCGAGACGCAGCACCACAGCATCGATTTTGTCTTGACCGCCACGACCACGACGCCGGCGGCCGCAATCCAGGGAACCAAGGCAGGCCAGAGTCCCGCGTCGAACGCGCCGGGGCTCACCAAGTCGTTGGCGACCAGCGCAGCAAAGGCAGCGGGCGGGATATAGCCCAGGGCCTCGGTAATGCGGGGCGACAGGGTCCGCCCGCGCAAGGCGAACGCCGGCGCGATGCGAAAGAACGCGATAGCAGCCCACGACGACAGCCACAGAACCAAGAACTCGTTAACGGGCATCGCGGGCACCTCTTCCGTCAAATACAGCATCGCACGCCAACGCAATGGCAATGCCGGCCACGACGCTTGCCGGCACGGCAATATTCGTGAGGCCCAAGAACTTGCATACGGCGACGGACACCGCGCCCGAAACCGCCGCGACAACGTTGCCGCGCGACAGCCGCTGCGAAAAGAGCAGGCAGATAAAGAGTGAGGTGCAGACAAAGGCTGCAATGGCGGTGGGAACATCGACAACGGCGCCGACGATGGCGCCCGTCGTACACGAAACGCCCCATGTTGCGATAAGGATCACATTGAGCACGAAGGACTCACGCGGGCCCCAATCCTCCCCTTCAACCAACTTGGCAAGCGAGATGCCGTATGCCTCCTCGGTAAGTGTCGCGGCAACAGCCAGCGTCTGACGCTTCGAGGCACCCCTCAGATGCGGTGCGATCGATGCCGAGTAAAGCGCAAAGCGCGAGGAGATTGCGGCGACGCTCGCGACGATCGATGCTGCAGGCACACCCGCCAGCCACAGGTTGCAGATCATAAACTGCCCGCTGCCCGTCACAAACGTGCTGCTCAGGGCAAAGACCATCCAGGGCTCCATTCCCGTCTGCCCCATGATCATTCCGCACGGCGCGCCTATTGCAACATAGGTAAGCATCACCGGCCAGACGGTTCTAACGATTTTGAGCACCATACGCTTCTCATCCTGACAAGGTCTCCGAGCCGCATGTAGCGATACGGCAGAATCATCATCCGACAGCAACCGAGTTCACCTACAATTGCCACCGGATCGAAAGACACAACTTTTTAGGAAGTCATTATGACAGCTATCGATCGAGACCGGGCGCGCGCGGCCTTCAAAAGCTACACCGATGCCTACGACGCCACCAACCCACGCATCGCGCTCAAAATCGAACATACGTACCACGTGGCCGAGGCATGCGATGCCGTAGCGCGCGAGCAGGGCTGGTCGTCAGAAGATATTGACCTGGCATGGCTTTGCGGCCTGCTACACGATATGGGCCGCTTTGAGCAGCTGCGACGCTGGGACACCTTTAAGGACGCCGAGAGCATGAGCCATGCGGCGCTGGGCATCGAGGTCCTCTTTGGCGAGAATCCCGCCGATGCACCCGCCACGACAAACATCCGTGACTTTATCGAAACCGGTGCGCATGACGAGCTCATCCGAGCGAGCATCGCCTATCACAGCGACTTTCGCCTGCCGGCACAACTCGACGAGCGTACACGGTGCTTCTGCGATATCGTGCGCGATGGTGACAAGATCGACATTATGCGCACCATCGCCGACAGCACCGTCGACACCATCCTCAAGGTGGACGAGAAGACGTTTCTCGGCAGCCGTTTCTCGTCGCCGACACTTGCCGCCTTTGACGAGCACCGCTGCGTCGCACGCGATGAACGCAACGAGCCCGCAGACTACCTGGTGGGACTCATCTGCTTTATGTTTGAGCTCGTCTATCCAGCAAGCCGCGCGCTGGCGCGCGAACAGGGCGATATCCACCGCCTGCTCGACGCGCCCTTTGGCATTACGCGGCCCTTTACCGACCCCGCCACGCAGGCAACCTGGAGCCGCCTAAAGGACGAGATGCGCGACTGGCTGGCGCGCGCCTAGCGCTCAAGCTGGGCCAGCAGCTCCTCGACGACCTCGACGGCGTCCCCAACAACCTTGTACTGGGCAGCACCAAAAATGGGGGCATCCGGGTCCTCGTTGATGGCGATAATGCACTCCGCCCCACCGATGCCGGCAAGATGCTGGATGGCGCCCGAAACACCGATACTCACGAGAAGCTTGGGCGAAACCGATACGCCGGTCTGGCCAATCTGATGGCGATACTCCAACCAGCCGGCCTCCACGACAGGTCGCGTGCAGCCAAGCTCGGCTCCCAGAGCCTCGGCGAGCTTTCGCATCAGGGGCAGATTCTTCTTGGAGCCAATGCCGCGGCCCACCACGACCAAGCGCTCGGCATCGGCGATCGAGGCCTGCTGCCCCCACTCCTCGGCGGGAATCGAGATCTCAACACGAGCCTTAGCATCATCCGCAAGCGATATCTGGGTGATCGTGCCGGAGCGACCGTAGTCAAAGTCGGGCGCCTTAAAGATGCCGGGACGAACCGTTGCCATCTGGGGACGATGATTGGGGCAGACGATGGTGGCCATCAGGTTGCCGCCAAACGCCGGGCGGGTCTGCTGCAGTAGACCCGTCTCCGTATCCATCGAAAGTACGGTGCAGTCAGCCGTAAGGCCCGTCTGCAGGCGCACGGCAACGCCAGGCGCCAGCTCGCGGCCAAAGGCGGTCGCGCCGTACAGAATTGCCTCGGGCTTGCGCTCGGCTACCAAATCACAGATCAGGCGAGCGTAGACTTCGGCATCGCTCTGACGCAAACGCTCGTCGCGACAGACTAGGACCTCGTCCGCGCCGGCGCAAACCAGGTGTTCGAGGTCTCCGAGCGAGCCCTCGGGGCTCATGCCGACCAGTGCCACCAGACGGCAGCCGCGAGCATCGGCAAGCTCGCGCCCCTTGCCCATGAGCTCGTAGGCCACGGGAGCCACGGCGTTGTGCTCGTCAGTCTGCACGAAGACCCAAATGTCTCGATATGCATCAAGGTCCACCGCACCAGCGGCCTCGTCACGCTCGATCGAGATAGCGTTGACGGGGCAGGCGTCGACGCACCCACCGCATAGGATGCAGCCGTCGGTTACGCGGGCGCATCGGTTGGGTCGCTCGCCTTCCACTACGATGCCGCCCGAGGCACAGGCGCGAACGCAGCGACCGCAGCCGATACAGGCTTCGCTATCGATAATCAGTCCGCTCATCTATGCCATCCCCTCGATAATCTTGGCAAGTTTTACCGCCTGCTCGGACGCCGTTCCCTCAACGGCCTCGCACGTTTGATCACGGTCGGGCACAAACGAGCGCACGACCTGCGTCGGTGATCCGGCAAGGCCACAACGCGAGGAATCGGCGTTCACGTCGGCGGCACTGACCACGCGCACGTCCGCCTCCTCTTCCGCGCGAATACCGGCAATACTCGGCATACGCAACTGGCCAATCTCCTTGGCGGTCGTCATCGCGCACGGCATCTCAAGGTACACCGTCTCCTCGCCGGCATCGCATCCGTGAACGAGCGCCAGCGAGCCACACGTCGTAAAGCCCGCGCTTTGCACGCAGCTCACGTCGGTCACGCAGGGGATCTCAAAGGCACCGGCAAGACCGGGGCCGATCTGGGCCGTATCGCCGTCCACTGCCATCTTGCCGCAGATGAGCAGGTCGAAGTCCTCATCGAGCGCCTCGATACCGCATTTGAGGGCATAGGTGGTGGCTAGGGTATCGGCGCCCGCAAAGGCTCGGTCGGTCAGCAGCAGCGCGTCGTCGGCACCGCGGGCGATACAGTCGCGCAGCAGCGACTCGGTCGCGGGGATGCCCATCGACACCACCGTCACGCGCACATCCATGCCAAAGTCGATAAAGTCGTCCTTCAGCGCCAGCGCGCATTCCAAAGCGCTCGCATCAAAGGGATTAATGACCGCCTGCTTGCCATCGCGCACGATGGTATTGGTCTTGGGGTCCATCTTGACCTCGGTGCTGCCCGGCACGGCCTTGACGCACACCACCATATGGAAATCGCTCATCTTCACGCGCCCCCTTTCTGGACGAGCTCATCCAAGAGCTTCTCCGAAAACAGGTTACCGCGACCCAGCTGCCCGTCAGGATCGAGCTGGAGCTTGAGCCGCGCCGACTCGACCATGGCCTCGTGACCGTACATCGTCTCCAAGAAGCCCGCCTTGATCTTGCCGACGCCGTGTTCTGCGGAGACGGCGCCGCCCATGACCGTGACCTCGGAAGCCCACTGGGCAAAGAGTTCTCCGCCGCGGCGATAATCCTGCGCATCGCGCGGCAGAATGTTCACATGCAGATGGTTGTTACCAATGTGCCCCCAGGCGGCAGATTCAAGCCCACTTTCGGCCAACGTGCGGCGATAAAGGGCGATGACATCGCCCAAGCGTGCGTTGGGCACCGACATGTCCGAGCCCAGTTTGGTGATGGTGGGATCCGTGCGGCGGCGCTCGTCGATGAGCATGTTGACGCTCTCGGGGACCGCATGGCGGAAGAATCGCTGACACTCGCGATCGACCTCGGTGCGCGCGACCCATGTCGCATCGTCACTGCCGCCCGCAAGCTCCAGTACCCACCCCAAGTGATACAGCTCCTCAGTCGCCTGAACTTCGTCATCGCAGTCGAGCTCCACGTAGACACAGACCTTGGCCTCTTTGTCGAGCGACGGCAGCGAGGCGAACGCGGTCGACTGCTCACGCTGACGACGCAGGATATCCAGGGCGCCCGCATCGAAATATTCGATGGCAGCCGCGTGGGACAGGACGGGACGCACAGAATCGGTGAAGGACACGGCCTTGTCTTCGCTGTCAAAGAAGCAGCTCACGCCCCAAACGACCGCAGGCGCCGCCTGCAGGACAATCTCGAGCTCGGTGATGACGCCGATTGTGCCACACGCACCGATAAACAGATCGATGGCATCCATTTCGTCCGCAACGAAATAGCCTGAGGCATTTTTTGTCTTGGGCATGGTATATCCGGGAAGATCGAGTTCGAGTGCACGGCCCGCTGCCGTCACGAGCGACAGGTGGCGGCCCTGGGCAAAAGCCTCGCCGCGCTGAAGCTCAAGCAAATCGCCATCAGCCAGCGCGACGTGGAGTCCCGTGATATGTGGGCGCATGGGGCCGTAAGCGTAGCTGCGGGCGCCGGAGGCGTTGCATGCCGCCATGCCGCCCAGACAGGCAGATGCCTCGGTGGGATCGGTGGGAAAGAACTGCTCGGGGGCCTCTTGGAACTCCTCGTAGGCCTCAAGCGATGCCTGGTCCCAACCAGCAGTCGGCAGCACCTTCTTGCTCAGCTGCTTGCGCAGCTCCGAGAGCACAACGCCCGGCTCCACGCGCAGCAGAAATTGGCCTTGTTCATCGCGGCGAAGGCCCAAGTAGCGATTCATGCGGGAAGTATTGAGAATGTGACCGCCATGAGGCACGGCGCCGGCGGCAAGACCGGTCCGGGCGCCCTGAACCGTCACCGGGACACGCTCGGTATGGAGCTTTTTCAAAATGGCGCGGACCTCGTCCTCCGTTGTCGGAAACGAGATGCTCGAGGCCTCGCCCGATGTGCGAGACTCATCGCGACCATACTCTTCGAACTCGTCGGTGAAGGGTTTAATGGTTGCAGACACGCGAACTCCCCCTTTAGCTAACTACAGTGTTTGCAGGGAGATGTTACCGCATCGTTTCGTCGACGTGTTCGAGACCGTCTCCATAATTGGCGTTTTTTACGTTCGTGTAATTCGGTGAGCGGCTGGATTTCCTCGACAGACGATGCTTTTGACACATATCTCCCTGCCGTCGCCGACCGCGCGATTGTCGCTCGAAAAAAGTTGAAGTATTTTTTGCCGCCTTTTATCTGCGAAGACGCCAATCCGTCAAGCATTTGGTCAGAAATTGGTCAAGTAGCGGCTGATACCGTCGGCATCGACAGCCAAAACCGATAGAAGTTTTGGCCCAGAAGCAGGGAGGTTCCCATGGCATATTACTGGCCCCAGTACGGCATCGCCATCGAAGTCGACGACGATCCCCATCTCCTGCCTTTCGAAGAAGAGGCATTCCCCGGCACGACGGTCTACCACGTCACCACCGACGTGATCTGCGACCCCGAGTCGTTCTCGGCACTCGCCCACCATATCGCACGCATCCACGACATCGAGCTCCCTCCCGACTTCGACGAGCTTGTCTACTCGCGCCGCCTGATGCTTCACATGCTCTTTGGAGCGGACCCGTCCACCTTTGCGCGCATCTATACCGCCAAGGATGCCGCATGAGCGCGAAGAAGCCACCCCACTTTGCAGGCCTGGGACATCGCAAGAAGCTCATCGTTGCCTGCCTGGCCATCGTCTGCGCCCTTGTCGCCGTAGGACTATACGCTTGGCAGTCGCGGCCCGTACCCGAGGCGGGCGCTTCGGTTACGACGGCCGAGGGCAAAACGCGCCAGGAAATCCAGGATGAGCTCGACGCCATCGTCCGCGACAACATGATGACGATTTCGGTCGCGCCGGTCGCTCAGCTGCAGGAGGACGGCAAGCTGCGCGTCAACGTGCAAAACGTCCAAGACAATAAATTTCCCCAGCGATTCCGCGTCATCCAAAACGACGAGACCATGTACGAATCCGGTGTGGTCGAGACCGGCAAGACAATCGAGACGTGCCCCGCCGGCGGCATCAAAGAAGGCGAGGCGTACATCGAGATCCAGGCACTCGATGCCAAGACCCTCGACAGCCACGGCAATCCGACACGTGTCAAGGTACGGGTTGAGCAAGCCGAGAACTAGCTTTCCGGCCGACGCAGCACCGCACGCAATTCACCAGCATTCGTCCAATCATCGCGGGGACGGCCCGCGGCGAATAGAAAGGAACGACCATGGACATCACCAGGAACATGAACGGAGCCAGAGCGCTCGTCGTGGGCGCAGGGCTCGCGCTCGCGCTCGCAATGGGCGCCGCCCCGACGCCAGCTCTGGCAGCCGGGCGCGTTGGAACCACGAAAGTAATGGTCAGGACCGAGATCGACAACGTAGAGTTCAAAGTTCCGACGGTTATTCCCTTCGTCGCCAAGGCCGACGGCACGCTTCAGGGCCCCTCAGAAGACGCGACCACCATCGACAATCATTCGGCCTACGGCATCCATGTCACCAACATGAAGATCGACGCCATGAACACCTGGACCATTGCCGCCGACGCCAAGGCCGGAACCGCGCAGAATTCCATCGACTTTAAGGTCGGCCCCGACGGCGCACTCCAGAACGCCAGCGCCGCAATGCAGGAGACGGGCCTCGATCTTTCCAAGAATGCAGCCTTCGACATGGGCTACCAGGGCATTGCCGGCGGCACGGACAAAATTAAGCTCAAGACAAGCGGAAACGTCGCCCGCGTCACGCGCGACATCTTCCGCGTAACCGGCGAAGGCGATCAGGTTGCAACGATCACCTGGACGGTCGAGCCCGGTGCGCACACGGCATAAGGCCGTCGCCCTGGCCACCGCCGTCAGTATCCTAGCGTTTGGGCCAGCCATGGCCTTTGCCCAGCAAGAACAGGCGCAGGCCGCCACGCAAGTGACGGTCGACCTCTCGGAGCTCGACCGCGGCGACCGCGAGGAACCGTTGGCGCAGACAGGCGACAGACGATGGCTCTTGGCAGCAGGCACCACAGCAGCAGGCGCGGGAACCGCCGGCCTCGGTCTGCACATCAAACGCAGCCAGAAACAAAACACGGACAGGCCGCACTATATTAGCTAAGGAGACCCCATGGCATCGAAGAACCTTTTGCCCGTCGTCGCACTCTGCGGCGCGCTCGCAACCGGAACGCCTGTCGCCGCTTGGGCGACTCCCGTCATGGCAGACTCCTTACCAGCAGCCCTAAGTTCCGCACCAAATCCGTCGAGCGCCATTGCGTGCAAGCGTTTTTCGATCGCACAGGCCGCGATCTCAACCTCGGGATGCCTTCGTCGTAATACGGACGGCTCGATAGTCGTGGATATCAATCGTTCGAACAAGGCGAACGGCTCCCAGGCGGGGTGCGCCGTCTGCACGTGGCGCTCGGTTGTGCTCGATGCAGATGGCGATCCATGCAATTTAGAGCTGCACATCGACATCGCTTCGGTCGATAACTCGGCGAACGGAGCGAAGGTCGCCTTCGACGGTACGTTTTTTGAGAAAGGAGGCGGTATATGTCTGGGCTGCGCCGCCGCGAATGCAGACGATGCGCAGCCCACCCTCTCATTCACGGCATCGTTGCGGCTGACCAAAGCCGGCACCGATGCCATCGCGGCGGGAGAAGCGTCCCTGCTGTTCTACGCCGTCAGCGCCAAAGACACAGACGCTCATTTCGAGAAACCAGCCGGATCACTCAGCCTTACACGAGGGATAGAGGCAGGCCCTATTGAAATCGATGCCCACGCGCAAAGCAGGCAACACATTCTTGCCGACCCGGCGCTTCTCGAAATGGAGTGGAACGGATCCGGAGCCATCGGAATTCTCCCCTCCGCGCTTGACGCCAAGACGCTCCCCTCAAACGACGAACCCATCAACGCAACCATACAAGAAGAGAGCACGGACAAAGAAGCAGGTGCGGGCGACACGCCGTCGCCGACAAACAGTGTCCCAGCTTCTTTCGAAGCACCGAATGAGCCCGCTACCGATCCAAACGATCCCGAGCTCGCGGACAGCCTGGGGCTCGCTGATCCTCAAGAGATCGATGAAGGTAACTGCTGCGTGCTTGCCGCGCTCGACCACACAGAGGTCATCGACGCTGCGAACATCGAAGTTGCCGCCGCCAATCAGCCCGTCCGCAAGTCGGCCATCATCGCATTTCCCGAATCCATCGAAGTCGTCTTTTTGCCATCGGGCGAGGTCGTGGCCCCAACACTGCTCACCTTGTTGGGCGCCAAGAATACTCGAAACGAAATTAAAAAGGTCACAGTTGTCGACCCTGCAACCACCGCCAAGCTGCGTCTATACGCCGTTGCCGCAAACGGAAGCAAGACCCTGGAATTCGATGGCGACACACTTCTAACCTGGCGACGTCTGGACATTATGCAAGACGTCTCGTACCAGATCGAGCTCGAAGGGTTTGATCGTGCCCGCGATGCCAATATCATCGCCGCGGCTATTGAATCCCCGCAGCGGCTTATGACACTGCGCTTTGAATACTATCCCTATGTCCCGACAACCACCTGAGGCTTAAATACTGCGCATCATTCCTAACACCACTTATATAACGTATTAGATGGGTCGCGATGTGCCTCGCATTTCGTTCTGCTACGATTGCCACGTTGGCATCAATACAGGAGGGCTCATGCCGGGCTTGGGAACAATCATCAACGTTGTGCTTTTAGTTGCGGGCGGTCTTTTGGGATTAGC
>USBA01000056.1 GCA_900552735.1 uncultured Collinsella sp.
AACGAGTTGCTCGTCCCATTCATGATGCAAAACACCAACGACTATTTCGAAGGTTACGAGACCGTCCGTTTTGAGAAAGCGTTTCCCGGGACCTATACGATGAAGATGACCGATCTGCCGGAGCGAAGGCTCTTCAGGTTTGAAGTTAAATAGCTCGAAGGCCCTGTTGGGGGAGCCTCATCCTACGCTGAAGCGGGATGAGATTCCCTTCGCAGTGGCGCTCGGCCCTAGCGCTTCTTCTTGCTCTTCTTCTGCTTGCGCTGCTTGCCCTTGTTGTCCTGGGGCTTGTCGGCCTTGTCGCCCCGCTTGGCCTCGGCGGCAGCCTTCTCGGCCTTCATTTTCTTCTTCTTGGTCTCGATGCGGAGTTTTTTGTTGATACGGGCCTTGAGGAAGGAGCCAAACTGCTCGGCATCGCCACGGACGAAGGTGTCCTTGGGGATCGTCACGCCCTGGTCGGCGAACATGGCCACAAAGATGCGCTCGCCGTCGAGCACGTGGTCGAGCTTCTCAAACGGGAAGAACTGCGACTTGCCGCTCTTGCCCCAAACCATCAGGCCGTCCTCGTTGGCAGCGACGCGGCGATAGCGGCCACCCATGGACTCGTCGGCCTCGACGGCGTCGATAAAGTCACGGGCGAGCGTGTGGTGCAGGTTTTTGCTCCACCAGGCCAAAAAGGCGCCGAATACGATCAGGACGACGCCAAACTTGATCCAGTTACCGCCGGCCACCAGCATGCCAATGCCGATCAGCGCGGCAATTGCCGCGGCGACATACAGCGAACCGCGACGCCTGGGCGAGGCGACCAGGCGGGCGAAGTCGGTGACCAGGTCGTTTTCGTACTGGTACTCGTTGAGGTACAGCATGTCGTCGTCGGCTGCGGCCTGCTCCTCGAGCGCGACCTCGACCTGGTCGGCTGCTTCGGAGGGGACGAGGTTGCTCTCTGCGTCTGCCATGCTCTTTGGACTCCTATCGCGGCGGGCTCGCCGTACGGGTTATTATGAATGCAGTATGCCGTGCGACCGCATGGCCGTCGCGGCAACAAGTCTCAGTATACCCGGGGGAGCACCCATGGAATCGTTGTACCGAAAGTATCGCCCGCTCACCTTCGACTCCGTGGTGGGCCAGCAGCATATCGTCTCGACGCTCGAGCACGCCATCACCGAGGGGCGCCTGTCCCACGCATACCTGTTCTGCGGACCGCGCGGCACGGGCAAGACCACCATGGCGCGCATCCTTGCCAAGGCGCTGCTGTGCCGTAATGCCGAGGCAGCGCGCGCCGAGGGCGCAAGCGGGTGCATGCCCGACGGCACCTGTGAGGAGTGCGAGCTCATCGCCGAGGGCAACCACCCCGATGTCTACGAGCTCGATGCCGCAAGCCGCACGGGCGTGGACAATGTGCGCGAGGAGATCATCAACTCCGTCAACTTTGCCCCGGTGCGCGGCAAGTACAAGATCTATATCATCGACGAGGTCCACATGCTCTCGACGGCGGCGTTCAACGCGCTGCTCAAGACGCTCGAGGAGCCGCCGGCACACGTGATCTTCGTGCTGTGCACCACCGACCCGCAAAAGATTCTGGAGACCATCCTCTCGCGCTGCCAGCGCTTCGATTTCCACCGCATCAGCAACGAGGATATCGAACATCGCTTGTCCTACGTGTGTGAGCAGGAGGGCTTCGATTACGACGACGAGGCGCTCGCCATCGTGGCGCGCCATGCCAAGGGAGGTATGCGCGACGCGCTTTCCACGCTGGAGCAGCTGAGCGTTTTTGGCAACGGCGCCGTGCACGCGGACGATGCCCGCTCGCTTTTGGGCGAGGTTTCGGACCAGATCCTGGGCGAGTTTGCCCGCGCTATTGCCGAGCGTGATATTGCTGAACTCTATGGGCTCATTCGCGCACAGGTCGAGGAGGGCAATGATCTGCTTGAGCTGACGCGCGACCTGGTGGCGCATGTGCGCGACGTGTATGTGGCCTGCGTTGCCGGTGCCCGTGCCGAGCTGTTTGAGGGCGGGGCCGAGCAGGCCGAGGCGCTTGCTGCCGAGGCTGCTGCCTTTGGCGAGCATCCGGCCGACCGTCTGGCCCGCGTGCTGACGGTGCTCGACGATGCCGCGTTGGAGATGAGGGGCGCGAGCGATGTGCGCCTGGTGCTCGAGATCGCCTGCACGCGCCTGGCACGTCCCGAGGCTGATATAACGATTGAGGCATTGGCCGAGCGCGTGGCACGCCTGGAGGCCATGGTTGCCAATGCCGCGGTGCCGGCGAGCGTGGCTGCTGCTCAGGCCGCCGCGCCTGCAGCATCCGTACCCGCTGCCGCCCAGCAGCCGACGCTTATCTCGGGTGCCCGAGCCGCTACTCCGGCGGCATCTGCTACCACCGCTGATACGTCCGCGCGCCAGGGCGGTATGCCTTGGGACCGTGGTGCTGCCGCTCCGGCGGCTCAGCCGGCGTCTCGTGCTGCGTCCGTGTCGGCTTCCAAGCCTGCAGCGTCTGCACCTCAGTCTGCGCCGGCTCCGACGCCTCAGCCCGTTGCAGCCCCCGCGCCTGCCACCGCTCCGGCACCTAAGCCCCAGCCCAATACCGCCGCCCAGGTTGCTGCCGCTGGTGCCGCCGAGACCCCCGCGGTCGAGGACGCCGGTGAGCTCCAGCGCAAATGGGCCGAGGTCGTCGAGCGCGTCAAGGCCCAACAACCTTCTTATGCGGCTCTCCTGTTGAACGCTCGCGCTACGGCAGACGATGGTTCTAAGCTCACGGTTTCGTTCCCCGCGGGCTCGACCTTTGCTATCAAGATGCTCGGTCGCGCCGACACACAGTCGGTGGTTCTGCCGACAGTCAGTGCGGTCTTCGGTCGTCGTACCGTCGACTATGTCCTGGATGGGGGTGGCACGCCGGCTCCTCAACATGAGGAGCATTCTCCATCTGCACGGGCTGCGGTATCTGCGGACCCGCAACCCGTGTCCTCGGCGGCCCCTGCATCCTCGAGCGCCAGCGCTCCGCAGCAGCAAGCGACGCCGGTGATGGCACCGACCCCGTCGGCGCCTAAGCCCGCCACGCCCAAACCGGCCGCTCCGGCTCCCGCGCCCAAGCCCGCTGCCGCGCCTGCGCCCAAGTCATCCGACCTGGCTAAGGCCCCCTGGCTGCGCTCCGACAACCCTGCCGGCGCTCCCGCTACGGGCAAGCTCCCGACCGAGCCCGCGCCCCGTGCGCCCGAGCGCTCTGCCGCCCCCAAATCTCAGCCTGCCGCGTCGTCTGCGCTGTGGGAATCCGAGCAGGTTCCCTACGACGATGCCATGGTCGGCGGTTTTGCTGCCGATGCCGGCGGGGACGATCTGCCGCCGTTCGACGTGCCGGGTGCGGCGTCCGCGCCCAAGCCCGCTGCAGCTGCCCCCAAAGAGGAGGACGCCCCCGCTGCCCCTTGGGAGTCCAACCCAGGCGCGGGCAGCCCCTTCGGCCATCAGGGCGCAGCCCCGAGCATCCCGCAGACCGAGGACGAGGCCAAAGCCCTCATCCGCAGCGTCTTCGGCCAGGCCACCATCTTCAAGCCGGTGGAGTAGCTGCGCGGGCGGGCATACTGCTCAAGAAGAGAACTCTTTGTCCGGGCGCATCTGTATTTCGGACATGTGTAATGTGGTGCCGCGTATATCGCATTCGAGTAGACAGGTACGTGACGGTCGGCCTAGGATGCTGAGGTCGATACGATACGTTGCATGGCTGTCCGCGTACTCGACTTGCTCGGCGCTGACGGTTGCTCCGATTGTCGAGAAAACGCCTAGTTCGGCATCGACAATCTTGGAGTTCTTTATCTTGACCTTGAACTCTTGGTAGAGGGATGGGCTGTTGTAGTAAACGGTTCGGGTTCCGTCGGTGCACTCATCGGTCGCTTCCCATTTGACGACGGGCTGGCCCGAGCTGGCTATTAGCAGTTCTGCTCCAAAGGATATAGCATGGGTGATGGCAACCAACAATGCCCAGCCGACAAAGAGATAGAGAACAAAATATGCAGCGGGGTGTTTTGAGCGGATGTTTTGGAGCGCGTCGGGGGCATTCATGGGGTACCTCCAAATTGCTATCTATGGCAATCAAATTATACCCCACCGTCATGAGCGCCACCTCGAGTGGTGGCTCGGCATTTAGCCATTTAGTGGTACGCATTAAATGTCGGATTCCGGCTCTACAAGATTTAGCTTTCAATCTTATGCAGATGCGAATTATGCAACTTTGCATAATCATTGGGTGCGGTCTGCACTCAGGACATGTATATCGACTGAGGTAGCGTGACCGCCCCGCTTGCTGGCCTCGCGCCGTGGTACGATTTTTGAGTTTGAAAGTCCCGCCGCGCCCCGGCTGCCCTTGCAGCTCGTTGCGCGGCCGCACGCAAAGGAGCCATCATGGCCGGTATGAACATGCAGCAGATGATGAAGCAGGCTCGCAAGATGCAGGAGCAGCTTGCCGCCGCGCAGGAGAACCTCAAGTCCCAGACCGTCGACGCCTCTGCCGGCGGCGGCATGGTCAAGGTGACCGTTAACGGCGAGATGGAGCTCGTCAACCTCACCATCGACCCCGATGCCCTCGATCCCGAGGACGTCGATATGCTGCAGGACATGATCATGGCTGCTGTTAACGAGGCCGTTCGCGGCGTCAACGAGCTCGCCAACAAGCAGATGGGCGCCATCACCGGCGGCCTCAACATCCCGGGCATGCCGTTCTAAGACACACATATATATGAGCGCGAATCACAGTCTGCAAAAACTGCTCGATGAGCTGGGTCGTCTGCCGGGCATTGGTCCCAAGTCGGCCCAGCGCATCGCCTATTACCTGTTGGAGGCCGACGCCGAGGAGGCGCGCCGCCTGGCCGAGGCCATCCTGGAGGTCAAGCAGGAGGTCCACTTTTGCAGCCGCTGCTTTAACTACGCCACGGCCGACGAGTGCTCCATCTGCCAGGACCCGATGCGCGATACCACTCGCATTTGCGTTGTGGGCGAGCCGCGCGACGTCCAGGCGATCGAGCGCACGGGCAGCTACCACGGCCTCTACCACGTATTGGGCGGTGTGATCAGCCCCATGGACAAGATTGGTCCCGAGCAGTTGCACATCCGCGAGCTGCTGGCACGCTTGGGCCACGAGGACATCCACGAGGTCATCATCGCCACCAACCCCAATATTGAGGGCGAGACCACGGCGAGCTACCTGGCCCGCACTATCAAGCCGCTGGGCGTCGAGGTATCGCGTCTGGCAAGCGGCCTTCCCGTGGGCGGCGACCTGGAGTATGCCGACGAGCTTACGCTTGGGCGCGCCATCGAGGCCCGTCGCGCGATTTAGGTGGCGAGCCTGCTCCTGCCGTATGTTTTCCTCGCGACGCACGGGGTAGTCATAATTTCCCCGTGCGACTGTGAGTTTGTTGTGCAACAAAGATGCTTCGTATCCGCTTATCGCATGGATGCTTCCGCTCGCATCCTTAATTTGCCCATTCGTTGCGCAACCTTTTTGGCTCGCTGATACACTCAAATATGGATTCGAATGAATGCGTCGCTCCCGAGCGGCGTGTTTTTGTTGGAGGAGAACGCATGCGGCCCGGTGGCACTCAGACAAAGCGCGGCACCGCGGTGCGCATGCGACGCCGACTGGGCTTGGCGCCGCGGGCGTACGCACTGCTGTCTTGCTCGCTGGTGCTGGTCATAGCTGGCGTTTCTGCCTATGGCATGACCGTGCCGTCCATGATGCAGGCGCATGCCGCACGCGAACCGCGCGTGGGGCATGAGGTCAAAAGCGATCTGGGCACCACGACTGGATATGCTTGGGCAAGTGTGGTCGGGCATATTGTGTTTGGCACCGACGATGCGGACGGCGCCGAGGCCCCGGACAACGAAGTCATGCTTGCCAATGGCAAAACCATCGTGCTCACCAACACCAAGATCATCGATCGGTTGTCCAACAATAGCGTGGCGGCAACGGTGAATAAGGTCGAGCAGCAGAAGGAGCAGGACGCCCAGCAGTTCGGAAAGCCCGGTAGCTCGGATACTTCTGGCTCTGGCTCGGATTCATCGAGTTCGGGCGGTGGCTCTGGGTCGGGTTCCTCTACCGGAGGGCCTGGAAACGGCGGCTCGACGGGCGGCAACACTGACAACGATGCAAACTCCGGCGGCCTTTCCGCTGCCGAGGAAGAGAGCATTCACAGTTGGCTTGTGACCAAGTACAACATGCTCGACGGCTATGTTTCTCGTGCCAATGACGTAGTCTCGACCTATAACTCTACGGGAGATCCCAGGCCGTGCGACAGCCTGGTCGGGGAGATGTTTGTCATTCGAGCCGAGTTCGGTCGTCAGACATTCTCGCCCCGGTCAAAGTGGTATCAGCAGTATGCCAATCTGTGGGGCTGTTACACCAACCTATGTCAATGGGTCGGCCATTACGGCGATGATGACGTCGCGCTCGGTAACTTCAACAATAACGTGGCGGCGCTTGCCCTATGATGACCGATCTTGCATCTACCACACCACAATCGCTCGGTCGCGATCCCATGGTCGGCCTGCGCCTGGCGCGTGTCGACGGGTTTGAGCCGGCCATTGCGCTCGGTCAGGACGAACTGCCTATCTATCTGCGTCGTTTTACGATGCTGTTTGCCGACGATGCCACCATGCGCCGTGGCGGTATCGGCCGCGTGACGCGTGCCGTCAACGCCCAAGGCGAGGCTGTGGCGCTCAAGCAGCTCATCTTGCCGGCGCGCGATGAGTTCGACGACGATACCGCTCACGAGGCGCTGGTCGCCAAGTTCAAGGCGGCGTTTCGCGAGGAATACGAATGCCATCGCGCCCTTTCGGGCCTTAAGGGCTTTCCCCGCCTCTATGGCTGGGGCGAGGTCGACGGTGTGCCTGCAATTGTCATGGAATGGGTCGAGGGCGAGACGCTTGCCCGCTTGCGTTCGCGACTCGCCGTGGACGATGCCGGACGCCTGTCGCCGCTTGTGGCGGCGCGTCTGGGTCGCGACCTGTTCGATCTGCTCTGCCGTATGAGCCTGGTGGGCGAGGGCTTTGTCCATCGCGATATCTCGCCCGCTAATATTATGGTGCGCACGGCGCGTCTACCGCTTGACCGGCAGCTTGCCGAGGGCACCTTTGACCTGTGCCTGATCGACTTTGGCTCGTCGCTGGCGCTTGAGCCTGCGTCGGCCGTGGCCGGTACCGGCGGCAAGGCATCCTTTACCGAGCGCTATGCCACGCTGCGTCGCGCGACGGTTGCCTATGCCCCGCCCGAGATGCTCACCGACGATATTCCCGACCTGCGCGCTTTGCGTATGTCGCCGGCGATTGACGTCTATGCCGCGGCAAGCACGGTTTACGAGCTCATTGCCGGCGTCGCGCCATACGAAGCCGCGCCGAGCACTTCGGGCACCTCGGGTTCGCGCAAAAAGACGCGCGACATCGCGAGCCCCTACCGTCTCAAGATGGACACGCGGCCCGACTATCCCATTGGTGCCCATGCGCCCGGTTGTGATTTGACTCAGCTGCTTCGTCGTGAGCCCGATGTGGCGCTCGCTGCGGCCGAGCAGGCCCAGCAGCTAGGGCTTGAGCCGGATTCCGAAGAGCTACGCGATGCGCTGGCGTTTGTCGATGCCCAGCTGTTCGACGTGGTGATGGCCTGTCTGTCCAGCCATCAAAAAGATCGTCCCGAGCCGGCGGCGATCGCGGCGGCGCTCTCGGCGTTTTGTGACCACTATGCGCAAAATGTCGGTCGTTCGCTCCGCGGCGAGCCGCTCACGCCGTGCCCCATGGATGCGTCCGGCCGCGCGGTTCGTCGCGCGCTGATGGTCGGCGCGGCGGTTGTCTGTGGCGTGGTTTGGGCTGTGGTCGTGGTTTCGGCCGCGCTGCTGGCGTCGGGCGCTCGCGTGACGGCGATTTTGGGATCGCTCGTGTGGTCTGGGTCGCTACCGGGTATTATTGCCGCACTGGCTTTGGCGCTGCCAGGCATAGCCGGCGTTGCCACGGGGGCACTTGCGCGCAATCGGCGCTCGGGGTTCCTGCAGGGTGTGCTTGCGCTTTCTGCCTGCGAGGTTCCGGTGCTGGTTGTGGCTGCATGTAGCGTATTTTCCCAACGCGCCGTGATGGGTGGCCTTGTTGCCGCTCTGGTTGCAACCTATACGCTTACGTGGTTTTTGCTTGCGATGGGCTTTGCCTTTGAACTTCCCGTTTCGGCACCGCGACGCACAAAAGCCCAGATGGCGACTCCGCTTGCCGGTGGAGCCGCAGCTGCCCGTACTTTTGGCGGACCTGTTGAAGTATCGTCCGATTCTATTTCTACGACCAAGGAGGCCTAGGTCATGGCATCTCAAGTTGAGCTCACCCCATGCGGGGCCATGTTTGACATCTTTAAGCGCGCGGCGCATCTGAGCCATATCGAGCTGTGCGGCCTGGTGCTTTCGTCCCGTCCGCTCGCCGACGGCCGCAGCCCGCAGAGCCGAGCCGCCGATCGCTCTTGGGTTTCCCGCTTTATCGTTCGCGCGCCGGTCGGCACGCTTCAGCAGCGCTACTTTGCCGAATACGGTACCTCGGCTGCGCGTATTATGTCGCAACTGGCCCTGCGCCAGCGCAATCCCATGGACTCCACGGCTGTGATCAATATGGTGTGCGGTCCTGCAGGTGAACCGATGGTATGCGCGCTCGAAGAGTGCCACCAGGACACGAATCTCTATCGCAACGCGCTCGATCGCCTGTCCCAGGCGGCGGAACTCATGCCCGCCGAGCGCGCCGAGGCCGTGCTGGTGCTGTTTGTCGCCGTCGGTTGTTCGGCGGATGTGCGGTCCTCGGTGAACTATGCCATCGACTACGCGCACGCGACCTGTGGCGGAGGCACCTCCACGCCGCGTTCGCTTGGCATGTCGATGACCGCGGGCGAACGCGAGCCCGCCCCGGCGCACCCCTTGGGCTTGCTGCGTATACAAAACAGTTTTGTCGTGAGCGCCCCGCGCTGGATTCAGCCGAGTGAGCAGGGTGTTGAGATTGGCGCGCTGGCCACTGGTGAGGGCGATATTACCGACGTCGGCGACGATGTCTCGGCCCGCCATGCCCATATCTGGTGCGATGCTCAAAATATCTGGCACGTCGAGGACTTGTCGTCCACCAACGGAACCGTGGTGGTAAACGGGGCCACGCGCGTCTGCATTCAGGTCGAGCCCGGTCGTTCCGCCCAACTCAATCCCGGCGACGAGCTCAAGCTCGGCGAATCCACTACCTACGCCGTCCTCTTCGGTGCCCTCTAGCCGGCAGATAGGGACGTTCCTTTCCTGTCGGCACTTTGGGACACTCCTTGGCGCGCCAGAGCCAGTCGCCCGGGGATGGAGGGACCATTTTGGCCCTTGGCAGTCACCCAAGGTAAACCTTTACCGCCCGCCTATATTTGCCGAAATTACACTTGACGGCGGGGTACAATAAACCCGCATGCGGATTTCCGTTGCGGGCGCTTCCCATCGCCGGGGCGTGCCCGGGAGCATCCGGCATGCGGCCTTTGCGGCGCTCGGTCATGTGCAAGACGGGCGGTCGGGTCTGTGGGGCGCATCAGCTGGCCCTCGCCTCGGCATGCCTTCTCTCCACGCCATGTACCTGCTGCTGAGCCTGCCTGCCAGATGATTGGAAGCAACAGCGAAAATCCCATCACGCCAACATCCCGGCGATCGCCGGGGCCTGTATACCTATATGAGAGGAGAGGGGTATATGGCGCGTAAGTTTAAGTCTATGGACGGCAACGAGGCGGCCGCATATGTTTCGTATGCGTACACCGAGGTAGCGGGAATCTATCCCATTACGCCGTCCAGCCCGATGGCCGACCATGTCGACCAGTGGGCGGCCCAGGGTCGCAAGAACATCTTCGGCACCCCGGTCAAGGTCGTCGAGATGGAGTCCGAGGCAGGTGCAGCCGGTACCGTTCACGGTTCGCTGGGCGCCGGTGCTCTGACCACCACCTACACGGCTTCTCAGGGTCTGCTCCTGATGATCCCGAACATGTACAAGATCGCAGGCGAGCAGCTCCCGGGCGTTTTCCACGTCTCCGCGCGTTGCGTCGCTTCCCACGCCCTGAACATTTTTGGCGATCACTCCGACGTCATGGCCTGCCGTCAGACCGGCTTCGCCATGCTCGCCGAGGGCAACGTCCAGGAGGTCATGGACCTCTCGCCGGTGGCTCACCTTGCCGCCATCGAGGGTAAGACCCCGTTCCTTAACTTCTTCGACGGCTTCCGCACCAGCCACGAGATCCAGAAGGTCGCCATGTGGGACTACAAGGATCTGGCCGAGATGTGCGACATGGACGCCGTCCAGGCTTTCCGCGACCACGCGCTCAACCCTGAGCACCCGCACACCCGCGGCAGCCACGAGAACGGCGACATCTTCTTCCAGCACCGCGAGGCCTGCAACAAGGTCTACGACGAG
>USBA01000057.1 GCA_900552735.1 uncultured Collinsella sp.
ATTTAACCTTCGCATCCTTAGACGACTTAGATTTCTTAGAAGATTTCGTCTCCCCCGACCCCTCAGCCGCCTGGATCAAAGCACGCCGAGCCTTACGCTCAGCACGAGATTCTGCCATGAATTAACTCCACTAATTAATGTATTGAAAGCTACAAGCATTGTACCGTGCCAGGCCAACAGACGATATGCAAGCGGTCTATTGGTATCAGTGATAAGTACAACGACGATTGCCCGCTGGGCTCCGGGGCGGGGGGTTAGTTTTTCGCGAGTTCCGCACGCACAGGAGGCCACTTAATGTGGCCTCCGTCGTGAGCAGGACTGTAGAGCAGGAAACTTAACCCCCGCCCCGGAGCCCAGCGGGCAACCCCTCCCTTGTACTTTATCAAGGTAGAGTGTATGATTCTGAACGTTACATGACTCACTTTACCTAACTAAAGTGCCACCAAGGGGGAATACCATGAATACCGATATATCTCGTCGCCAGTTTGTTGGTCTAGCCGGCTCGCTCGCCACGGTGCTTGGCCTTGGTCTTGTCGGCTGCGGCGGTGGTGCCGGCAAGGGCTCCGCTGCTGGCTCTGCCGCGGCCAAGGATGTGAAGGGCACTGCAGAGTCCAAGAAGCTTGTGGTGGGCTTTGATAAGTCCTATCCTCCGTATGGTTTTGTGGGCGACGATGGCGAGTACACCGGCTATGATCTCGATTTGGCCAAGGCTGTTGCCGATAAGCAGGGCTGGGAGGTCAAATACGAGGCCATCGACTGGGACGCCAAGGATACGCTGCTCAACTCGGGCGCCATCAACTGCATCTGGAACGGCTTTACCATGGAGGGCCGCGAGGACGACTACACGTTCTCCGAGCCGTACATGCTCAACGAGCAGGTGCTGGTGGTCAAGAAGGATGCGGGCATCAAGAGCTGGGACGATCTTGCCGGCAAGACCGTCATTACCCAGACTGATTCCGCTGCACAGGATGTGCTCGAGGGCGACCAGAAGGATTTGGCCGCGACGTTTGCCACGCTCGATACCATCGGTGAGTACAACACGGCGTTTATGCAGCTCGAGAGTGGTGCAGTCGATGCCGTCGCCTGTGACCTCTCGATCGCTCAGTATCAGCTTGCCGCCAAGCCCGATGCCTATACGCAGCTCGACAAGCCGCTGTCCAGCGAGCACTACGCCGTTGGCTTTAAGAAGGGCGACACCAAGTCGGCCGACGCCGTGACTGAGTCGCTCAAGGCGCTCTACGAGGATGGCACGGTTAAGGACCTGTGTGACAAGTATACGAGCTACGGTCTATCCTTCGACAACTGGGTTTTGAAATAGCCACAGCACCAAACCTTGCGGCTCCAACCCTCCTCGCGTACCAAAGTACGCTTCGTCGGGCTTGTCGCTCGCAATCTTGGGCACTGTGCCTATTTCAATTAACACCTGCTGTTCTGTTACTGTGAAAGAGAGCTTGGGTTGTCTATTCAGGTCATGATGCAGATGCTTGGCCAGGGATTCTTGGTCAGCTTGCAGCTGTTTGTGCTGACGCTGCTCGGGTCGATTCCCCTGGGAATCCCCGTGGCGTTCATGCGCATGAGCAAGGTCGCGCCGCTTCGCTGGATTGCGCGCATCTACATTTCGGTCATGCGCGGTACGCCGCTCATGCTGCAGATGTTTGCCATCTACTTTGCCCCGTATTACGTGTTTGGCATTTCACTCACGCCCGATTCCAAGTGGACGGCGTGCGTCGTGGCGTTCATCATCAACTACGCCGGCTATTTTGCCGAGATCTATCGCTCGGGCCTGCAGTCCATTCCTCGCGGTCAATACGAGGCTGCCGAGGTGCTGGGCTATTCGCGCGTGCAGACGTTTCTGTATATCGTGATGCCGCAGGTCGCCAAGCGCATTCTGCCGGCGATGGGCAACGAGATCATCACGCTGGTCAAGGACACGTCGCTGGCGTTTGCCATCGGCGTGGGGGAGATGTTCTCGACGGCCAAGGCACTGGTTGCCTCGCAAGTGAGCATGGTGCCGTTTGCGATTGCGGCGCTGATCTACTGGGTCTTTAACTTTGTGGTCGAGATGCTGCTGGGCGCCGCCGAGAAAAAATTGGATTACTACCATGACTAGATCGTTCCGCCGTTCTAGCGAACGGCGGACTGCTCGACGCTGCGCGCGTGCCTGACGGCCAATCTGCTCCTCAAGCCGTCGCTTGCGTACCGAAGTACGCGGCGCTCCTCTTTCGGAGCACATTGTCTCGCCAGTCACACGCTCGCTGACTTTTTAAACACATGGAGGTTCCCGTGTCCGGAACGGTAATGAATATATCGAACGCGCGCAAGGCGTTTGGCGGCAATGAGGTGCTCAAGGATATCTCGCTCGAGGTCAAGCGCGGCGAGGTCGTGGCGATTATCGGGCCTTCAGGCGGCGGTAAGTCCACGCTTCTGCGCTGCGCCACGCTGCTCGAGACGCTCGACGGCGGCTCGCTTTCGTTTGGTGATCTTGCCGTTGCGACGGACGCGGGGTCGGGTGCGGTATATGCGAAAGGCGACGTGCCCAAGCAGGCGCGCTCGCGATTTGGCCTGGTGTTTCAGAACTACAATCTGTTTCCGCACTATACGGTGATGAAAAACATCACCGATGCTCCGATTCGCGTGCTCAAGCGCCCGCGCGAGCAGGCCGAAGCGCGTGCGCTTGAGTTGATTGCGCAGATGGGGCTTATGGGCAACGAGAACAAGGTGCCCTGCGAGCTTTCGGGCGGTCAGCAACAGCGTGTGAGCATCGCCCGCGCCTTGGCGCTCGACCCGGAGATCCTGTTCTTTGACGAGCCGACCTCGGCACTCGATCCCGAGCTGACGGCCGAGGTGCTGCGTGTCATTAAGGACCTTGCCGCGCAGAATATGACGATGGTGATTGTGACCCACGCAATGCAGTTTGCGCGCGATGTTGCCGACCGCGTGGTCTTTATGGATGGCGGTCGTATTGTCGAGGAGGGTCCTGCCGAGCAGGTCATCGACCATCCGCGCGAGCAGCGCACCCGTGAGTTCTTGAGCCGTATCGAGGGATAGGCTCAGGTATTTACTCAACTATTAATTGAGGCGAAGCCGCCGCAGGTCTTACGGTCTGTGGCGGCTTTTTGTTTGCATCGACGGGGTTCAATAATCGCCTCACAAGCTTGTCTCTTCCTCTCGCCGCCTGTATTCATACGTGCGCCGAAAGGTATGCATGGACAGCCGCCCGTGAGGGTAGGGTGGTGGCATAGGACATTTGGAGGGTGAGTCGGCTCGGCTGCCGACCATGCTGCTCCCGGGACGGCACCGACCGCGAACTCTCCCCGTTGGCGTCGCGCATTGCGCGCGGCCCTGCAAGGAGGTCATCATGGGTGCTCCCAAGACCGGTAACGTAAGGAACGTGGTGCTCGTAGGCCAAGGCGGGGTGGGCAAGACCTCACTCGCCGAGGCCATGCTCCACCTTTCCGGCAAGACCGCCCGCCTGGGCGGCCACGACGGCACCAAGCCTACGCTCGACTATGACCCCGAAGAGGTCAAGCGTGCGTTTTCCATCTCGACGACCATTGCGCCGATCGACTGGAAGGGCGCGCGCATCAATGTGCTCGATGCCCCGTGCTACCCCGATTTTATCGGCGACGCCTTTGCCGCGATGAGCGTCTGCGAGACGGCTCTGTTTGTGGTCGACGCCGAGGCCGGCCCGCAGCCTACGACGGTTAAGCTCTGGTATGCCGCCGAGGACCTGCGCTTGGCGCGTGCGGTGTTCGTAAACCGCCTGTCGCGCTCCGAGGCCAGCTTTGCGACCACGATGGACCTGCTGCAGGAGCGCTTTGGCACGCGACTGGGCGCCGTGACCCTTCCCTGGGGCGAGGGCGAGGACTTTGATGGCATCATCGACCTGGTGCGCATGAAGGCGCGCCATTGCAACGGTGCCGAAGCCGTTGAGTCGGAGATTCCCGAGGAGTATCGTGCCCAGGCCGAGGAGGCCCATGACCATCTGTGCGAGCTGGTGGCCGAGGCTGACGACGAACTGATGATGAAGTACCTGGAAGGCGAGGAGACGCTGACGCAGGAGGAGCTTGAAGGCCTGCTGTCGAAGGCGATCGCCGAGCGCATCTTTGTGCCGGTCTTTGCGGGCGATTGCATTAAGGAGCAGGGCGTCAACTCGCTGATGGACGACATCGCCACGTATTTCCCGGCGCCGACGGACTACGGCGAGATGCCGCTCATCGACGGCGACTCGCTCAAGATCTCGAGTGACGATGACCGCCCGGTGGCGTTTGTGTTTAAGACCCTGGCCGATCCGCAGCAGGGTCGTATCAGCTTTATCAAGGTGCTGACGGGCACGCTTGAGCCGGGCCTTGAGCTGATCAACGCGCGCACCCGCAAGAGCGATCGTCTGGCTCACCTGTATGTGATGTGCGGCCGCGACATGACCGAGGTTGGTCATGCCTATGCCGGCGACATTATCGTGGCGCCCAAGCTGGCGGCCGAGACGGGCGATACGCTCTCGATTACCGGCAAGGTCGAGGCTGCGGCGTTTAAGTTCCCCAACTCGCAGTACCGCATTGCCATCGAGGCAGAGAACCGCGGTGACGAGGAGAAGCTCTATACGTTTATCGAGAAGGCGTGCAAGGCCGATCCGACCATGAGCATCGATCGTGACGAGGAGACGGGCCAGACCATCATCTCGGCGGTGGGCGAGGCGCAGGTTTCGGTCCTGCTCAATCGCCTTGAGGACCGCACCAAGGTCGCGGCCAAGAGCGTGCCGATCCGCATCCCGTATCGCGAGACCATCCGCCGCACGGCGAGTGCCCAGGGCCGCCACAAGAAGCAGACCGGCGGCGCCGGCCAGTATGGTGACTGCTGGCTGCGCGTTGAGCCGCTCGTTGGGCCCGACGGTACGAGCGACGGTTATGAGTTTGTAGACGAGGTCGTGGGCGGTCGCATCCCGCGCTCGCTCATTCCTGCCGTGGACAAGGGCGTTCAGGAGACCATGAAGGACGGCATCATTGCCGGCTACCCGCTTACGGGCATTCGCGTGGCTGTGTACGATGGCTCGTATCACAGCGTCGACTCCAACGAGATGGCGTTCCGCGCGGCGGCTCGCATCGGCCTGCGCAAGGCATGCGCCGATGCCGACCCGGTGGTGCTGGAGCCCATCGAGGAAATCACGGTGACTATCCCCGAGAGCTACGCCGGCGCCGTGATGGGCGACATCTCCGCTTCGCGCGGTCGCGTAACGGGCATGGAGACCGACGAACGCGGCGATACCGTGGTCATTGCCCAGGCGCCTCTTGCCGAGCTGACGGATTACTCGACACGCCTGCGTTCCATCACGCGCGGCACGGGCGACTTTACCATGAAGCCGGCTGGCTATGAGCAGGTGCCTTATGACGTTCAGGCCAAGCTGGTCGAGCGCTATGAGGAGGGCCGCGCCAAGTAGCGTGGGGCTTTGCCTGCAACATACATGCCGATGCAAGGGCCGCTCTGGGTAATCCGGGGCGGCCCTTTTTGATCCCTGGGGGACGGAGGAAAACGGATCATGTTAGGTTTGGGCAGCTTGGCCGGCCCTAGTCTCCGGATGCCTGGTTGCGGCCGGTGGCGTAGTCGATCTGCACGTGCGGCTGCAGGTTGTAGCAATATACGTGGAAGCAGAGGGTCTTGCCGTGGTCCTCGACCGATTGCGCCTCAAGGCGCACGCCACGGCAGACAAGTTCCTCTTCGTTATACATGGGCGTGACGCGGTAGAGCACATGGTTACCCGTATCGCGAATATAGTTGAGAATCTGCTCCTCAAGCGGCAACATACCCGTTTCGTTGAGATAACGCGTGCCGGTGAGGAGATTCTTGCGGTTGGCGTTTTCGCCGCAGAGCGACCAGGCGATAAGGTGGCAGCGGTTGTAGAGGCTCTGGCCCGGAATAAAGTCGTAGCGCTGCTGGTGCCAACCGGCAGGATGGATACGCGAGATATCGCCGCGCTTGCCTTGACCGAGCGATTCGGGGCCAACGCAGGCGAGCGCTTTGCGAGTGCGGCCCAGGCTGTCGAGCTTGGAGAACTTCTTAAAGCAGCCCTCTTCGGTGGCGCGATCGTATTCATCGAGCGTGAATGACGGCGTGCCGAGCGGGTGCGTGCTGTCGGCGCGAAGGGCGACGTAGGGATTGCCGGCGTAGTCTGGAATGCTGCTGAGATAAACACCGCGGGCGCGGTTGAGGTCGGGGTTTTCCACCTCGTCGATGGGGGTGGCGGCGCCGTCTGTGGAAGTGTCGTCACCGGTGTCGGTTGCGGCGGATTCAGAGCCATCGCCAGAGTCTTGGCTATTTTGAGAGTCCGAGGAGCTCGCTGATCCCGATTCGAGTCGGGCAACCAGGTCTGCCTCGTCGTCGGTGCGGCTGGGACTCTCGTTTTGTTTCTCGGCCAGAGCTACCGCCTGCTCATCGCTTTGCGGCGACAGCAGCTTGGGCGCTCCGTCGAGCGATCCTGTGAACAGCGCAAACCCCAGCACCACGGCGGTGCCGATGGAAAGCACTTGCTTGTAGGCGGACTTGCGCGACATTGAGGCTCCTGGATGGACGGTTGGGAGTCTACCAGTCTAGCAGGAGCCGGCAGAGGCCGTCCCGCCGAACAAATACTCAAGATTTGGAATAGACGCTGCTGATTCATTTGCCTCATATGGAGCTGTGGCGGTTGTTGATGTGGGGCTCGGCGTTTCCCCAGATAAAACCTACCAAAATAAACCTGTCCCTTATTGGCAGGTTAATCGTGAGTTATTTCACCGCAGCTTAAGGTACGGTTGGGATGTGCGCACTTTAAAGAGAGGAGCCCATGATTAGAGAGGTCGCGCTCGTCTCTCTAAATGTCTCTCTAAAGAGAAAGCCAGTTAAAGAGATAACATTAGGCAATCTAGCAGTGAATTCGATACATCTTTCTAAATTTCTCTCTAAAATAAGGTGCTTATCTCTCTAAAGTTAGGGAGATATACTATACTTTAGAGAGATAAATCTATCGTTTTAGAGAGACGGAATGCCAATGCTGCTGGATGAACCTCTTGGCCTTATCGTTGAGCGCCTTCGCAGGCGGGGGACTGATGACGCATCGGTAGAAGTTAAAGCCTGCACGAATAAATTGAGCGCAGATGTATGGGAGACAGTGAGCGCTTTTGCGAACACTGCGGGTGGGCTCATTATTTTGGGCCTAAACGAAGCCGAAGGATTTGTTCCTTCGGCTAACTTTGCTATCGATAGGGTGCGCGATCAGTTTGTTTCGGGTATCGGAGACGGAGGCTCAGCAGCAGTGGTGGCCCATGCGCCGCGGTACGAGCTTGATCGAGGCGAGGTCGACGGGCTCCAGGTGCTTCTGGTGCGTATCTTTGAACTTGAGCTTAAAGCGAAGCCTTGCTATATCGGCGCGCGCGGCGTACAGAACGGTAGCTACAAGCGCGTGGATGATAAAGATATCAAGATGTCACCCGCTGAGCTATATGAGCTGCAGAGTGCGTTGCTTCCGAGCGATGCAGACGGCACGGTGGTTTCGGAGGCAACGGTCGAGGATTTGGATCCAGATGTCGTGCGGTCTATTATCGCAAATCGCCGGCTGCAGACCCCCCGCGTTTTGCGCGGGGCCGATACGCTGGAAAAGCAGCTGGTCAGACTCAATATCACTACAAAGGATGGTGCGGTGAAGCTCGCAGGGCTTCTGTCGGCGGGAATTTACCCCCAGCAGTTCTATCCCAAACTCATGATCGATGTCGCTGTCCATTCCGATGTGGAAAAATCTGCACCCGGGCAACCCCGGTTTATTGACCGCCAGTTGTGCGATGGCCCGATTCCGGCTTGCATCGAAGATGCCCTTGCCGCGATTGGACGGAACTTGCGCAAAGCGGCGATAGTGCAAGGTGCTGGCAGAAGGGAGGATTGGGAAGTTCCCCAGGAGGTTTTGCGCGAGGCCTTGGCAAATGCCTGCATCCATCGAGAATATTCGCCCATGTTTGTGGGGCAGGCCGTGAGTGTCGATATCTATCCAGACAGAATAGAGATCAAAAACCCCGGTGGGCTTTGGGGCGGAAAGACGGTGGACAATCTTGCAGACGGGGAATCGCGCTGCCGAAACCCAAAGCTCATGAGCCTAATGGGGGCGACGCCGTTAGAGCATGCCGAGGGGGCCGTTGCAGAAAGCCAGGGATCTGGTATCCCGGCTATGATTCGCGAGATGGAGTCTCGTTCGCTTGGAAGGCCGCAATTTATCGTTAAGGCCGATTCGTTTACGGTGCTGCTTTCCCGGCACGGGGCGGAGCTTGCTGAAAACCGCACGTGGATTCAGAGCCATGTGGGCACCGAGCTGACGGATCGCGAGGAAACATTGCTCATGTTTATGCGGGAGCATGGGTGCGTATGCGATGTTCAAAAAATACGAGAGGCCCTGAAGTGGGATTCGGATGACATTCGCCTGATCTGCGGGGATCTTGTCGATAAACATGTCCTGTCAAAATGTGGCAAAGACACGTTTGAGATTATCGATATGAGCAGAGAATCGTCAGCTTCGACAGCGGATAGGATCCTGGAAGCTCTCAGCGCCGAAGTGGATATGACGGCGCGAGAAATAGCGGTTGCATCGGGGGTCAAAATTTCGTCCGTCCGCTACCATCTGCCAAAAATGGCGGATAAAGGACTCATCGAAGTAATGGGTTCGTCGACGAGCCGCAACCGCCGCTATCGGAAGAAGTAGATGCAGCCGAATTGCCCCTCTACCGTCTCTCGAAGTTTGATGGGTGCTAGAGGGGCGACTGCCTCGCGATATTTTCCCAAGATAAAACCTGCCAAAACAAACCTGTCCCTTTTTGGCAGGTTACTGATTCATGTTGCCGTGGATGTAGGGGGTGACCTCGGGGGAGATGTGGCCGCAGCCTAGGTCGCGCAGGGCCGATTCGATCGCAGCGGGCAGCGGGGTCTTGCCCTCGGCATCGACGGCGGTGCCGCCGAGGGCGGCAATCTTGACGACATCTGCGGGTGCGGCCTCGATATGCATGCAGCCGCCGACCAAGCGCGCGCGAACCTGGGCCAGGTCAAGATCGTGCAGGTAATCCTCGCAGGTGCGGATTAAATCGACCTTCTCGCGCGTAAGCTCCTCGCCCGTGGGGACGCGGGTGGCAAGGCAGGCTCCCGCCGGCAGGTTCCAGACGGGATAGTCCCATGCGCGCAGCAGCTTGCGCTCTTCGTCCTTGGTAAAGCCGACCTCCATAAGAGGGGAGCGTACACCGAGCTCTTCTGCCGCGCGCATGCCAGGGCGGTAGTCGCCGCGATCGCTTGCATTGCTGCCATCGATGACGGTGGGAAAGCCGAGTGACTTGGCGTGGCTCACGATGGCGGTAAAGCCGGCGTGCTTGCAGTGGTAGCAGCGATTGGCGTCGTTGCAGGCTACTTGGGGGAGCTGCAGCTGATCGACCGAAAGATTGAGCACGGGGAGCTTAAAATGCGCCCCTTCATTGGCTTGTCCATCAACGGACCGCTCAAACGAGGCCTGTTCGGGCGTGCCGATGAGCGGCGTGGTGAGATGGACGAGGAGGGTATTGGTAGGCATGATGCGGGCGCATACGGCGGCCAAAAAGCTGCTGTCAACGCCGCCGGAAAACCCGATAGCCACGCGTCCGTATGCCAAAAGCAGCTGTTCGAGCGCCGATAGCTTGTCTTGAAGCTCCTCTGCGGGTGCCGTGGTGTCTAACATCATGAAACGATCCTTATCGTTGAGTACTCGATCGAAAACTATAATCCTAATGCGTTACTTGCCATAAGACTTCTATCTGTGTAACGAAAGTGCAATATGGTATATACGTTATATACAAGTTGCCAAATGCGGTAGAGTTGCAGCAACGTGACAGCGAGAGTCGATGGGGGACCGATATGATCAAGGCTGTTATTTTTGACATGGATGGAACGCTGGTCGATACCGAGCGTTTGGGGATTAAGGCCTGGAAGGCAGGCGCCGCTGAGCTGGGGCTCGCGATTGATGAAGCGCTGATCCATCAGTTTATCGGCCGCACGCTGCCCGATGTTATGGATATCCTCGATAAGCATTATGGCAGCCACGAAACCACCGAGGCGATCTATCGTCGCCACAAGGAGATTCGCGACGAGATGGTCAAGACCGAACTGGAACTTAAGGCCGGCGCCGCCGAGTGCCTAGACGAGCTGCTGGCTGCGGGCTATCACGTTGGTCTAGCGACGTCGTCGCGCCTCGTTACGGCCGAGCGCAACCTTAAGATGGTTGGCCTCTTTGACAAGTTTGAAACGGTAACGTGTGGCGAGGACGTCGTGCACGGCAAGCCCGACCCCGAGATGTATCTGCTCGCCTGCGAGCGCGCGGGCTTCGCTCCCGAGGAATGTGCCGTGGTCGAGGATTCGC
>USBA01000058.1 GCA_900552735.1 uncultured Collinsella sp.
AGCTGCTCGGGGTAGGCGGCCGTCTTGTCCGAGAGCTCCACAAGCGCGAGCAGCTCGGTCACGCGGGCGTCGATCTCCTCGCGGGAGAGGCCGAGCTTGGCCAGCGGGAACGCGACGTTTTGCGCCACGGTACGCGAGGGAAACAGGTTGAAGTGCTGGAAGATGATGCCGATGCTCTGGCGCTCGCGGCGCAGCTCGGCGCCGGTGAGCGCGGTGACGTCGCGGCCGTCCACGCGTACGGTGCCCGAGGTGGGGCGTTCGAGCAGGTTGATGCAGCGCACGAGCGTGGACTTGCCGGCGCCGGAGTAACCGATGATGCCAAAGACCTCGCCGGTCTGGATGGTGAGCGTCACGTCGTCCACGGCGCGAAACGCCCCGCCCGTCCCTTGGTATTCCTTAACTATGTTGGTGAGTTCTATCACGGTACAGCCTTTCGGTTGAGTGTTGCTGATGGTTGGCGCCCGCGGCATGCCAAACAAAAAGGCGAGGACCCGGCTGCGGGTTCCTCGCCTTGAAGTCCGAGACTATGCGCGGGCTACATCATTCGCGGGCAGCGGGCGCTGCCGGCAGGCGAGGAGACAGGGGGCATCATCATGCCCGCGCACATGCACATCATCATGGAGTTGTTGGAAATGAATCCGTTCATGTTCGCTCCCTTCGCGGTGTAGCTGGACGGCGCGGCATCTCCGCGCTCATTGGTGGAACACCTTACCGTATCTGCACGCGCCGCGCAATACCCATTAACAAAGTAGGTAAAAAGAAATCTCCGCGGAGCTTTTGGTTAGTCGTTGGGGACGTTCTTAAACGACTAGTCATTCAAGAACGTCCTCAACGACTATGAAAAGAGGACGGCATAGACCTTTTGGTCATGCCGTCCTCTTTGAATGACAAGTTGTTCGCTCTCGTGCCCGCGTAACTAAATACGCTCTGCAATCTCGTGGATGAGGTAGTTGGTCTTTTCCCAGCCCAGGCACGGGTCGGTGATCGATTTACCAAAGACGCCGCCGTCGACCGGCTGGTTGCCGTCCTCCAGGTAAGACTCGATCATAAAGCCCTTGACCAGCTTGGAGATGGACTCGTTGCGGCGGCAGCTGTCGAGCACTTCCTTGCAAATGCGATACTGCTCCAGCGGACGCTTACCCGAGTTGTCGTGGTTGCAGTCGATGACCGCCGCCGGGTTGGCGTAGCCGGCGTGCTCGGTATAGCGCTCGGCCAGGCGCTCGAGGTGCTCGTAGTGATAGTTGGGGTAGGTGCGACCGTCGAGACCGATGTAGCCACGCATGACGGCGTGCGCGAGCGGGTTGCCGTCACACTCGACCTCCCAGTTGCGGAAGATGAAGCTCTGGTGCGCCTGCGCGGCGTAAATGGAGTTGAGCATAACGGTGGTAGAGCCGGCAGTGGGATTCTTCATGCCGACGGGTACCGAAATGCCGCTCGACACCAGGCGATGCTCCTGGTTCTCGACCGAGCGTGCGCCCACGGCAACATAGCTCAGCAAGTCGACGAGGTACTGGTAGTTGGAGGGATAGAGCATCTCGTCGGCGGTGAAGAAGCCCGTTTCCTCAATAACGCGCAGGTGCATATGGCGGATTGCCTTGACGCCCTCGAGCAGGTCATCGGGAGCCTCGGGATTGGGGTTGTGCAGAAGACCCTTGTAACCGGTGCCCTTGGTGCGCGGCTTATTGGTGTAGACGCGCGGAATGATGATGAGCTTGTCCTTGACCTCCTCGGCGGTCTTGGCCAGTCGGTTCATGTATTCGAGGACCGAATCCTCGCGGTCGGCAGAGCACGGGCCGATGATGAGCACCTTGCGTGCGTCCTCGCCGGTAAAGACTTTGGCGACCTCGGCGTCAAATGCCTGCTTTTTGGCGGTAAGCTCGGCAGAAAGCGGCATTTCCTCGCGGATCTCCATGGGGATCGGCAACTTGCGTTTGAATTCCATGGCCATAGGGGCCTCCTCAATCTATAGAAAGAGCAATAAGCGTATTGTTGAGTGTTCGGCATTATCCGCTGTCGCACGCTAAAGTGCAAGCCCTTGTTACCCCGAAACCCGCAAAAGGGGACAGGTTTATTTTGGCAGGTTTTATCTGGGTAAACGTCGGAGGATGTCGGGAGGGAGTGGCGCCACACGGGACCCTAAGGCTGTTGTCGGTTCCCCAGGAAACACTCCGTGGGCAAAAAATGCCAAATATGAGTACTGTTGCTCACCTAGTAACATATCCGTCTAGCGAGATAATAGACAAAGTGATAAATATGTTCATTAACGTTGGCAGACAGAAGCCTGCTAACGGGCGTTTTGATTAATTCAAAGGCGTATAGGGGCCGCAAAGAGGTCGTTTGAGGTGGTTTTGGCTGTTACTAAAAAGGTGACAGTACTCATATTTGCCCTTTTTTGCCCACGGGGTCTGGAAAGCGCCGTCAATGAGGTCTCAGGAAAAGCGTTTCGAGGCTCGAAGGACACAAAACGGGGGCGCAGGTTGTCCTGCGTCCCCGTTCGCGGGCGTTATTTGTTCCCTGAGGCAGAATTTACGCCGCCTCGTCGAACTGCGAGTTGTACAGGTCGGCGTAGAAGCCGCCTTGGGCGAGCAGCTCGTCGTGCGTGCCCTTTTCGACGATGTCGCCGTCGCGAATCACCAGGATCACGTCGGCGTTTCGGATCGTGGACAGGCGATGCGCGATAACAAAGCTCGTGCGGCCCTGCATCAGCGCATCCATGGCGCGCTGAATAAGCTCCTCGGTACGGGTATCGACGTTGGAAGTCGCCTCGTCCAAAATCAGCGCCGGACGGTCGGCCAAAATGGCGCGGGCGATGGTCACGAGCTGGCGCTGACCCTGCGACAGATTGGTGCCCTCTTCGTTGATCATAAAGTCGTAGCCGCCGGCGAGCGTATGAATAAAGTGGTCGCAGCGTGCGGCGCGCGCAGCGGCTTCGACCTCGGCATCGCTCGCGTCGGGGCGTCCGTAGCGGATGTTCTCGCGGATGGTGCCGTTAAACAGCCAGGTATCCTGCAGCACCATGGCAAACTCGCCGCGCAGCGCCGCGCGGTCCCAGTCGCGCACATCGACGCCCTCGACACGCAGCGAGCCGCCGTCCACGTCGTAGAAGCGCTGCAGCAGCTTAACGAGCGTGGTCTTGCCGGCGCCGGTGGGGCCGACGATGGCGATGGTCTGGCCGGGCTGCGCCTCGCAGCTAAAGTCGTGGATGATGGTCTTGTCGGGCGTATAGCCAAACTTGACATGGTCAAACACCACGTGGCCGGGGCGCTTCTCGGGAATCTGCGCGTCGGCCTTCTGCTCTTCCTCGGGCGCGGCCAGGAACTCAAAGACGCGCTCGGTGGCGGCAGCCATCGACTGCATCGTGTTGCTCACGTTGCCCAGCTGCTGCACGGGTTGCGTAAAGTTGCGCACATACTGGATAAAGCTCTGAATATCGCCAGGTGTGGCATTGCCGGTCAGCGCGAGCTGCGCACCCACCACGACGACGCCCACGTAGCCCATGTTACCCACCAAGCTCATAAGCGGCATCATCAGGCCCGACAGGAACTGCGAGCGCCAGCCACTAATAAAGAGGCGGTCGTTTTGGCGGTCGAACTCTTCGATTGAGGCCTCGGCGCGGTCGAACACCTGAATGACGTTCTGGCCGGCAAAGTCCTCCTCGATAATGCCGTTGACGGCACCCAGGACCTGCTGCTGCTCGCGGAAGTACGGCTGCGAGAAGTGAATCATCACGGTCAGGATAATCGCGGCGGCCGGCAGCGTGAGCACGGTGACGCCGGTAAGCGGCAGGCTGATCGAAAGCATCATGACGAGCACGCCGATAATCTGCGTCACCGACGTGATGAGCTGCGTCACGCTCTGGTTGAGCGACTGGCCGAGCGTATCGACGTCGTTGGTGATGCGGCTGAGCACGTCGCCCTTGCTGTGGCCGTTGAAGTAGCTCATCGGCACGACAGCGATCTTGGCGGCGATCTCCTTGCGCATGCGGTAGCAGATCTTTTGCGTGACGCCGGTCATGAGCCAGCCCTGGATGAGGCTGCAGACAGAGCTCGCCAGATACAGGCAGAGCAAAAAGCCGAGCGTCTTGGCGATCCAGGCAAAGTCGACGTCGCCGGTGCCGTTGACCTTGGCAACCAGGCCTTCGAACAGTTTGGTGGTAACCTGGCCGAGCACCTTGGGCCCCACAATGTTAAAGATGACCGAGCACACGGCAAAGGCGACGGCAGCAAACACGGCAATCTTGTGCTGGCCGATATAGCCGAGCAGCTGCCTCATGGTGCCTTTAAAGTCCTTGGCCTTTTCGCCGCGGCCCATGCCACCCATACGGCCCATAGGACCGCGCCGGCGGGTGGGCTTGGGAATCTGAGTCTTGGTCTCGTCTGCCATTAGCGCTCGCCTCCTTCCATGACGGCTGCAATTTCTTCTTGGGTGAGCCCCAGCTCCTCGGCGGAAAGCTGCGATTGTGCGATCTCCAGGTATGCCGGGCAGTTGTGCAGCAGCTCCTCGTGCGTACCGGTGCCCACCACGTGGCCGTCATCGAGCACGATGATCTGGTCGGCGTGCATGATGGTCGCGATGCGCTGGGCCACGACCACGAGTGCGGCGTCGGTAACGTTTTTGGCCAGCTCTTCGCGCAGGCGAGCGTCGGTCTTGTAGTCGAGGGCGCTAAACGAGTCATCGAACACCACGACCTCGGGCTTTTTGGCCAACGCGCGGGCGATGGCCAGGCGCTGGCGCTGGCCGCCCGAGACATTGGATCCGCCCTGGCTGATGGGGGAGTCGTAGCCGCCCTCGCGCTCGGCGATAAAGTCCTCCGCCTGGGCGACGCGTGCCGCCTGGCGCATATCCTCGTCACTCACCATATCGCCGGCAAACTTGAGGTTGCTCTCGACGGTGCCCGAGAACAGGCGACCCTGCTGCGGGATATAACCAATACGGCGGCGTAGCTCGGAAAGGGTCATGTCACGCACGTCGATGCCGTCGAGCGAAATGCTGCCGCCTGTGACGTCGTACAGGCGCGGAATCAGCTGCACGAGCGTGGACTTGCCCGAGCCCGTGGAGCCAATGATGCCGAGCATCTGACCGGCATGCGTGGTGAAGTTCACGCCGCTGATGACATCGGCGCGGGCATCGGGATATTGGAAGCTCACGTCGCGGAAGGTGAGTTCACCGCGTGACGCGCTGGTCGCGGGCAGTTTGGGCGAGGAGGGGTCGTTGATGCTCGTGGGGCAGGTGATGACCTCTTCCACGCGCTCGGCTGCGACCTCGGCGCGGGGCAGGATGACCGAAACCATGGTGAGGATCATAAACGCCATGACGATCTGCATGGTGTAGGAGATAAACGCCATCATGTTGCCGACCTGCATCACGCCGTCGGACACGCCCTGCGCGCCAAACCAGACGATAAGCACGGTGATGCAATTCATGACCAGCATCATGAGCGGCATCATAAAGCTCATGGCGCGGTTGGTGTAGAGCTGCGTGGTCATCAGGTCGAGCGAAGCCTTGTCAAAACGCTCGAGCTCATGCTCCTCGCGGTTGAACGAGCGGATAGGCATAAGGCCGTCGAGCAGCTCGCGTGCGGTAAGGTTCACGCGGTCCACAAAGCTCTGCATCTTTTTGAATTTGGGCATAGTGAGGCCCATAAGCACGCCGACGACGGCCGAGACCGCGATGATGGCCACGGCGATGGTCCACTCCAGGCCGGTGTGGTTGGCCAGGACGCGCATGACGGCGACGATGCCCATGACGGGCGCCATCAGACACATGCGGATAAACAGGGTTGCGGCCATCTGAATCTGCTGAATGTCGTTGGTGCAGCGGGTGATGAGCGAGGCCTGGCTAAACTTGCCCACCTCGGCCGGCGAGAAGTGCATAACCTTGTTGAAGGTCTCGCGGCGCAGGTCGCGTGCGATGGAGCAGGCGGTGCGCGAAGCCACGGCACCGGTCAGGATGGTGGCGACCAGCGACACCAGACACAGACCAAACATCGTGGTCGCCATGCGGCCCAGGTAGGCGTTCTGCACGTCGGCGGGGTCGATGCCCTGCGCCTTGTACTCGTCCTGTACATAGCTCACGGCGCGCTGGGTGACGATGGAGCCCGACATGGAGCCCATTTTGTCCGCCATTTCGTTGGCGCCCTCGACGAGCTTGCTTTGGTCTACCAGACCGCCCTCGACACCCAGGCGCAGGCTCTTCATGGTGATCTTGCCGCCGTCGGCGTCGATCTGCTTTTGCATATTCTGCGCCGCTGCGGCCTTCTGCTGCATCTCGGCGAGCTGCTCGGGCGTCATTGCGGCCATCTGCTCCGGGGTGGGCATGGCCTGGGCAGCGTTGTTGTCTTTCTCGCTGGACGAGCCCATCATGTCACCCATGGAGTCGGCGTCAATGCCCTGGTTGAGCGAAAGGACGACGGTCTCGGGCAGGCTCATAATGTCGGTAATTTTGCTTCCATCGGCACGCTCTTCCTCGGTGCCCTTGTACGTTCGAATGCCGTTTTTGTCAGCCTTGCTAAACACGGCCTCCGCAGCCTTGGCGTCCTTGGCGCTCATGAAGAGTTCGAGGTCGTCGAGCGATTCGGCGCGAATGGTGTCGGGCACGGGCGAGGCGATGCCGCCTTGCTGCACGCCCACGTCGACGATGTCGCTCATATAGGTAGGCAGCGCCAGATCGGCGTTGCAGCTGATTACGATAAGTACGATAGCTGCGATCAGTGCCAGGATATGCTTTTTAAAGAGCTTGAGAATCCTCACTCGGCATCTCTCCTTTCTTGATTGCGGTCGATAATTTCGTTGGCACGTCTAAGAAGGCGCACCATCTCTTGGGTATCTGTTTCGCCAAGCTGCTCGAGGAAGGCCGCGGTGCGGTCCTCGAATTCCCGACGTTTGATTTCGATAACCTGGAATCCTTTGTCGGTCACCGTGACGTGTACGCGACGACGGTCGGTCTTTGAGTGCTCGCGCTCGACCCAGCCCTTGGCCTCGAGGGCGCGCAGGATATTGGCGATGCGGGCGCTCGAGACCCAGGCGCGATCAGCGAGTTCGCTCGGCGTGAGCGAGCCGCCGGCGCGCATGAGGGCGCGCATGACGGCCATCTCGCCACCCAGAGCCTGGTCGGCAAAGCGCGAAACGCGCTGGTGCATGCTGCCAAACTCGGTAAAGAGCTGACGCCCAAGCTCATGGAAATCGGTATCTTCCACCGAAAACCCCTAACACTAGAAACTATTTTCGGTGGAAGATGATACCCCCGCACGCGCACCCTATACGGTAGATTTTGGGAAATGCCTAGAAAACAACCTTTAGGCGACCTCCGTACACCGTCGGTATCAGCAAAGTTAGGGGTAGATCTCTGAGCACGTCCTAAAGCCCACTCAGAGGCACTTTACCCTGCTAAAGCTGGCATAACAGCTAGAGTGAACGTCGTACAAAGGCAAGGAAAAAACCAAACAAATCGGTGAACGGTAGTTGTTTGCGCTCGCATTTCCTGCGGATTTGTAAAAAACGCCATTATGATATAAAAAAAGAAACATATAACAGCCCAGATGGAGAGGGTGGCTATGTTATCCTTCTCAGACGGGTGAAATCTTGGGTTTTGGGTTGTAGTTCCAAGGTGGACAAACGTTTTTCCCTGTACCAACGTGTGGTGAAGAACGGAAGAAGCCGGTAGTGCAAGCCGATAATTCAAGAATTCAATAAGCAGCGGTGTGAGAGAGCGCCGCATTACACGTAACTAGGAGCGTGGTTACACAATGCAGGAGGCATGGGAAGGCTTCAAGGAAGGCATTTGGACGGGAGAGGTTGACGTCCGAGACTTCATCCAGAAGAACTACACCCCCTACGAGGGCGACGAGTCGTTCCTCGTAGGTCCGACCGAGCGTACCAAGGAGCTGTGGGGCGAGGTTCTCGACCTGCTGCTTAAGGAGCGCGAGCAGGGCGGTGTCCTCGATATGGACACCAAGACCGTCACGGGTATCGTGAGCCACCCCGCTGGCTACATCGATAATGCCCATCGCGACAAGGAGACCATTGTTGGCCTCCAGACCGACAAGCCGCTCAAGCGCGCGCTGCACGTCAACGGTGGTATCCGCATCGCTTGCCAGGCTGCCAGCCAGCACGGCTACAAGGTCGACGAGAACGTTGTCGAGCGCTACACCTTCGAGCGCAAGACCCACAACGCTGGCGTCTTCGATGTCTACACCCCCGAGATGCGTGCTTGCCGCTCGGCTCACATCATCACCGGTCTGCCCGATGGCTATGGCCGCGGCCGCATCATCGGCGACTACCGTCGTGTCGCCCTGTACGGTGTCGACTACCTGATCAAGGACAAGGAGGCCCAGAAGGCTTCCACCCCGACGGTCATGACCGCCGACAACATCCGCGATCGTGAGGAGCTGCAGGAGCAGATCCGCGCCCTCGGCGAGCTCAAGATGATGGCCGAGACCTATGGTTTCGACATTTCCAACCCTGCTACCAACACGCAGGAGGCCATCCAGTGGATGTACTTCGCCTACCTTGCTGCCGTCAAGGAGCAGAACGGCGCCGCCATGTCCATCGGCCGTACCTCTACGTTCATCGACATCTATGCTGAGCGCGACCTTGCCAACGGTACCTTCACCGAGGAGCAGATCCAGGAGTTCGTGGATCACTTCATCATGAAGCTCCGCATGGTCAAGTTTGCCCGTACCCCCGAGTACCAGGCCCTGTTTACCGGCGACCCGCAGTGGGTCACCGAGTCCATCGGCGGCATGGGTGTTGACGGCCGTACGCTCGTTACCAAGATGAGCTACCGCTACCTGCACACGCTCGAGAACATGGGCACCAGCCCCGAGCCCAACATGACCGTTCTGTGGTCGACCCGTCTGCCCGAGAACTTCAAGAAGTTCTGCGCCAAGACTTCCGTCGCCAGCTCCTCGATCCAGTACGAGAACGACGACCTCATGCGCGTCTATCACGGCGACGACTACGGCATTGCCTGCTGCGTGTCCTCCATGCGCATCGGCAAGGAGATGCAGTTCTTCGGCGCCCGTGCCAACCTGGCCAAGTGCCTGCTGTACGCACTCAACGGCGGTGTTGACGAGGTCTCCAAGAAGCAGGTCGGCCCCAAGTATCGCGCCGTCGAGGGCGATACGCTCGATTACGACGACGTTGTGGCCAAGTACAACGACATGATGAAGTGGCTTGCTGGCGTGTACGTCAACTCGCTGAACATCATTCACTACATGCACGACAAGTATTGCTACGAGCGCATCCAGATGGCTCTGCACGACAAGCACGTGCACCGCTGGTTCGCTACGGGCATCGCTGGCCTTTCCGTCGTGGCTGACTCCCTGTCCGCCATCAAGTACGCCAAGGTCCACCCCGTCCGTGACGAGAACGGCATCATCGTCGACTTCGAGACCGAGGGTGAGTTCCCCAAGTACGGTAACGACGACGACCGCGTCGACCAGATCGCTCACGACGTTGTGCACCAGTTCATGGAGTACATCCGCATGAACGACACCTACCGCAACTCCGTGCCCACGACCTCGGTTCTGACCATTACCTCCAACGTCGTGTACGGTAAGAAGACCGGCTCCACGCCCGACGGCCGCAAGGCTGGCCAGCCGTTCGCCCCGGGTGCTAACCCCATGCACAAGCGCGATAGCCACGGCGCCATCGCTTCGCTGTCTTCGGTTTCTAAGCTCCCGTTCCGCGATGCTCAGGACGGCATCTCTAACACCTTCTCCATCATCCCGAGTGCGCTCGGCAAGGAGGATCAGGTGTTCTTTGGCGATATCGACCTTGATCAGCTGGGCGAGTAACTATTGTTAGTGCTATACTAACAATAACGATTACTGATTAGCGCGCCGGTTCCGGCCGGCGCCTATCAATCGAAGGAGACACATTATGAAGGTTTCTGAAGTTTCCGAGACTCAGGCCGATAACCTGGTCCACATGCTCGACGCTTACGCCGAAAAGGGTGGCCACCACCTGAACATCAACGTCTTCAACCGTGAGACGTTGCTCGACGCTCAGGCTCACCCCGAGAAGTATCCGCAGCTGACCATCCGCGTTTCCGGCTATGCCGTGAACTTCCACACGCTCACCAAGGAGCAGCAGGACGAGGTCATTTCGCGTACCTTCCACGACAAGTTCTAAAGGGGTTTAACTCCCGCAGGATCGCCGGGGGGGGGGGGGGGGGTGTTTTTTTAAAAAAAAAAAAAAAAAAAAAAAAGAAAAAAAAAAAAAAAAAAAAAAAAAAAAAAAAAAAAAAAAAAAATAAAAAAAAATAAATTTTTTGGGGGGTGGTGGGGGGGGGGG
>USBA01000059.1 GCA_900552735.1 uncultured Collinsella sp.
GAGCTCCCCTCCGGCGGTGGCGTTTTCCATATGAGTCCGCAGGGGATGCACGAGATTGTCTTTGGTCTAGCCCAACCGGCATACGCTGGCGTGCGACAATTGGGGCTGCCGATATCACAACACTGAGAGAAGCCCGTCATGGAAGCGCATCAAAAGCAGATAACCGTTTATTCGAATCATACGGAAAGCGCGCCTGTCATCTACCTTCCTGTGGTCATGGGCGACGGCAGCGAGGTTTATGACCGCTGCCAAGAGCTCGACTGCCCACCGTTCACCCTTGTCGCCATTGGCGGGCTCGATTGGAATCGCGAGTTGAGCCCCTGGGCATGCGACGGGACCGTACGCGATGCCGAACCTTTCAGCGGCCAAGCTGCCGGTTTTCTTGATGAGCTACTGAATCAGATAATCCCCCAGGTCGAGTCGTCGCTTCCTCAGCCGCCCACCTGGCGCGGCATTGCCGGTTACTCGCTCGCGGGCCTCTTCGCACTCTGGTCCCTCTGGCAAACCGGCGCCTTTGACCGCGCCGCGAGCGCATCGGGGTCGCTATGGTTTCCCGACTTTGTCGATCGCGCCAGCACGGCCCCTTTTGCCGGCAGCCCGCAAGCCGTCTATCTGTCACTCGGCAAAAAGGAAACCAAGACGCCCAACCGCATGATGCGGCATGTACTCGACGACACACGCGCGATGGAAGCGTTGCTCGTCGAGCGCGGCATTCCAACAACGCTGGAGCTCAACCCTGGCAATCACTTTGCCCAAACCGACTTACGCATGGCCCGCGGCATCCACTGGATACTGACACATTAAAAATGGTGCCCACACGCATATACGCATGGGCACCATATCTTGTTTTAGCTGAACGCAGCTGCTACTCAGCAGCCTCCTCAAGCTCGGAGACATCAAACTCAAAGTCGTTACCCGGCAGGATGGCGTTGAGCACAATGCCCACCAGTGAGCCCACGGCAATGCCGGACAGCGAAATGGTCACGCCGCCCAGCTCCAACACGATGGCGCCGGCGGTGCTGTACGCGATGCCGAGCGAAAGCACGAGCACCAGCGCGGCAACCAGCACGTTGCGGTTGTTCTGGAAATCGACCTGGTTCTCGATGAGGTTGCGGACGCCCACAGCGCTGATCATGCCGTAGAGCACGAGCGACACACCGCCGATCACACACGCCGGCATGGCCGCAATGACAGCCGCGAACTTGGGGCAGAACGAAAGCACGATGGCGCAACACGCGGCAATTCGAATTACGCGCGGGTCGAACACGCGCGTCAGGGCGAGCACGCCGGTGTTCTCACCATACGTAGTGTTGGCCGGAGCGCCAAAGAGCGAAGCCAGAATCGTGGCAAGGCCGTCGCCGAGCAGCGTGCGATGCAGACCGGGATCGGCAATGTAGTTGCGCTCGCAAGTCGAACCGATAGCAGAGATATCGCCGATATGCTCGATCATGGTCGCGAAGGCCAGCGGCATGATGGTGATGATGGCCGTCGTGGCAAGACCGCTATCGAACTGCGGCCCAAAGAGTGCAAACACGGTGTTGTCCCACACGATGGGCAGACCGACCCACGGAGCGGCGGCAACGCCCGAGAAATCAACCTCGCCGAGCGCAGCCGCAACGGCATAGCTCACCACAACGCCCAGCAAAATCGGCACGATCTTGACCATGCCACGGCCCCAGATGTTGCAGATGACGATAACGGCAACGCCAATGACAGCCACAAGCCAGTTGATCTGGCAGTTAGCAATAGCGGAACTTGCCAGGATCAAGCCGATGGAAATGACGATAGGGCCAGTCACCACCGGCGGAAAGAAACGCATGACACGCTTGGCGCCAAACGCGCGGAACAGGGCCGCCAGCACCGGATAGAGCAGACCGGCACAAGCTACGCCCAGGCAGGCGTAGGGCAAAAGCTCGGCCTCGCCGTTGGGCGCGATTGCGGCATAACCGGCAATAAAGGCAAACGATGAGCCCAAAAATGCCGGCACCTTACCGCGCGACAAGAAGTGGAACAGCAGCGTACCCAAGCCGGCAAACAAAAGCGTCGCCGAAACCGAGAGACCGGTGAGCACGGGCACCAGCACGGTGGCGCCAAACATGGCAAACAGGTGCTGCAGACCGAGCAAAAACATGCGCGGGCGGCCAAGCGACGATGCATCGTAGATGGCATCGGTGACGGCGGGCGTCGAGGACTGGGACATGGATGTCCTTTCGAATGGAAGGGCGATCGGGCATATCGGATAACCTGCCCGAACGATACGATCCGAACCATTGTACGCGATGCGCCATGTCTCGCACGCGCCGTCACCTGCGAACGTTACCGCTATTTCCAAACGCGCTCGGCAATACGTTTGACCAGCGCGATCTTTGCCCATTGCTCGTCCTCGGTCAGCTTGTTGCCAATCTCGCAGCTGGCAAAGCCGCACTGCGGAGACAGATACAGGTTCTCGAGCGGCACGTACCTTGCAGCCTCGCGGATGCGCTCGACGATAACATCCTCGTTCTCGAGCTCTGCCGCTTTGGTGGTCACCAAGCCCAGCACGACCTTCTTGCCGGGAGCAACGTACTTGAGCGGCTCAAAACCACCGGCGCGCGGCGTATCGAACTCCAGGTAAAATGCGTCGACATCCTCGTTTGCGAACAGGTACGGCGCGATGGGGTCATAGCCGCCCTCGAAGGCATAGGTAGAGTGGTAGTTACCACGGCACACGTGCGTGTTAATGACCAGGTCGTCGGGCTTGCCCTCGATGGCGGCGTTGTTGAGCGCCACGCCCAGCTCGCTTACCTTTTGCAGGTCGACCGGGCTCATGCCGGTTTTGGCGACAAAATCGGTATCGCAGTAGATGCCCCAGGTGCAGTCATCAAACTGGATGTTGCGGCAGCCTGCTGCGTACAGGTCGGCAATCACCGTGCGATAAGCGGCTGCAATGGCGTCGGCAAGTTCCTCATCGGTCTTGTAGACGGCGCGCAGGCTCTCCTGCTGGCCGTCGCAGCGATCGAGCGTGACCTCAGAGAACGTCTGGATAGGCGCCGGGATGGTCTGGCGCGCGACCTGGCCCTCCCCCTCGAGCGCCTTGACAAATTTAAAGTGCTCGACGAACGGATGGTTCTCGCCGCTAATGGGGCCGATTACCACGGCGGTGTCGGCGGTAGTCTCCTCATCGTGGAACATATAGCCCGTACGCGAGGTGCGACGCTCGACGCCGTTCAGCCCCCACATAAAATCGAGGTGCCAGTAGCTGCGGCGAAACTCGCCATCGGTGATGACCTGCAGGCCGGCGGCCTTCTGCTTTGCCACCAAATCGCGAATGGCATCGTCCTCGACGGCCTTAAGCCCCTCGGCATCAAGCGTGCCCGCGGCGTAGGCGGCACGGGCGTCCTTCACGGCCTGCGGACGAAGAAAACTGCCGACGATATCGGCGCGAAACGGCGCGTTCGGTTGAATCGAAGTGCTCATAGATATCTCCCTTTGCATTGGTTGCTTTACTGGGACAGAGTATGAGCGCTCATATGGCCATCGTAAAATATACGTTTATAACAGTTTGATATAGATGTTTCCTATATCAGTTGGGACTGCCATAGAGAGATTTGACCCGTACAGAACGCAGCAGCCTAGATATGCTGACGAATCGCGTCGATATAGGCCTGCCCGTAGCGCGTGAGCGTCGTGTTCTTGCGCGTAATGATGCCGACCTCCATGTACTCGTCCACATCGAGCGGAATCGAGATAATACCGGGGCCGTTAAGTTCATGGCTGATCACGCCCGAACACACCGTGTAACCGTTGAGGCCCATGGCCAGGTTGAACAGTGTCGCACGGTCACGCACGCGGATATTCTTGCGGCGCTCAAAGGTCGAGGTCAGCTCCTCGGAATAGTAAAACGAGTTGTAGCTGCCCTGCTCATAGGACAAAAAAGGATAGTCCTCGAGATCCTCGAGTGTCACGCTGGCGTGGCCCGCCAGCGGATGGTCTGCACACACGAAGACATGCGGCGCGGCGCAGAAGAGCCCTTCGAACACAAGCTCGTTGGCCGCCAGCATGCGCTCGATGACCTCGCGATTGTGCTCCGACAGATACAGGATGCCGAGCTCGCTTTTCATATGCGCGACGTCCTCGATAATCTCGTGAGTCTGCTCCTCGCGCAGGGTAAAGTCGTAGCGCGCGGCATCGAACTCACGGATCACATCGACAAACGCATTGACGGCAAAGGAATAATGCTGGCAGCTCACACTAAAGTGCGGCACCTGCTCGGACGCGCCCTTGTACTTGCCTTCGAGCAGATCGGCCTGGTCGAGCACCTGGCGCGCGTAGCCCAAGAAGGTCTCGCCCTCCTCGGACACAATGACACCCTTGTTGGTGCGCTCAAAGATGTGCACACCCATCTCGTTTTCGAGATCGCGAATCGACGCGGTAATCGAAGGCTGCGATACAAAGAGCCGGCGCGAGGCCTCGGTAATGCTGCCGCATTCGGCAACTTTGACGACATATCTGAGCTGCTGGAGCTTCATGGCTGTCTCCTTAGCTGTTCGTGAGATTCGCGTCGGCAGTACCCGGCAGGCGCATAAACGGCGGCATCTCCCCCGTCGCGGCGCAGGCGGCAATCTGATGTAGAGCCCCGGCAACCGCATCGTCTGCCGCAGCGCCGATATGCCAGCGCGCGGCAGCCGTGACGGCCTCGTTGGCATTGGCGACTGCAACGGAGTTGGGAACGGCATCGATCATGGGCAGATCGTTATCGGAATCGCCAAATACGGCCACCTCGTCGGGCGTCAGGTCCAAAGCGCGCGCCAACTCCAGCGCAGCGCAACCCTTGTCCCAACCTGCTGGAAGGATGTCAAACAGGCGCACTCGGTTGTTGGGAAACACAAGCGAGAGTTCCGGCACCTCAGCGGCAACGCGCTCGCGTAGCTCCGCGAGCTCCTCACGCGAACGAGCACTCCAAATATTCGCCTTAAACACCGGCGCGTCATCAACGACGGGACGGCACGGGGCCTCTTCGCCTTTGAGCCACGCATTGCCGCCCGACTCCATGGCGCGACGAACGCGCTCGGGGTCGCTCGTCACACAATAGGCATCGTTGCCCCAAAAGTCATCGCCCAGGCTATAGACCTTCAGATAGGTATCGTCGGTCTCTTGCTCCAGATAGTCGGCAAGACGCATGAGGGCACCGTTGTCGCTCGCACGGGAGGCAACAACCTCGCCGTCGACAAACATCACCTGGCCGTTACAGAACGCGCCAGTCGAAAAACACTCGGAACGATTTTTGAACATCCAGCCCATCGCGGACGGCTGACGACCCGAAACCGGGCCAAAGTGCAGGCCCGCCGCCTGCATGGCATGAATGCCCTCGATGGCGTAGTCGCTGGCGCCGTCATGCCCGGCTGGAATCAGCGTATCGTCCATATCGGTCAGCACAAGTTTAATCATAAGGCCCCCATTCGTATCGGTCCTACCTATTGTAACGACCTGCCAAAATAAACCTGTCCCTTTTTGGCAGGTGCGCTAGTATAGGGAACAACAGATTCGATGCGGGAGTGCCGGCGGTGCAAACCACAAGGCTGAGAGGGCATGGGGCCCAATCCTTTGAACCTGTCAGTTAATGCTGGCGTAGGGAGCATGCCGCCTTTACAGGGGCGCTGTCTATGCACAGCGCCCCTTTTCTATGCCAAGGAGGCATGTGCAGTGATTGATTCGGAACAGCTTAAGCAACATATGGTCAAGGCCGTGGAGGAGATTCGCGCCACCAATCCGATGGCCGGCTCCATCACCAACACGGTGACGATCGACTTTGTCGCCAATGCACAGCTCGCCGTGGGCGGTTCGGCCGCCATGGTCTATCTGCCCGACGAGGGCGAGGCGCTCGTTGCCGGCGGCGGCGCCATCTATCTCAACATGGGCACGCTCTTCCCCATCTACGAGCAGACGATTCCCCGCGCGGCCAAGGCGGCACACGACGCCGGCAAGCCCTGGGTGCTCGATCCGGTGGGCCTGGGCATCGGTAGCCTGCGCACCCAGCTGGTAAACGAGCTCAAGCAGTACAAACCCGCCATCGTACGCGGCAACGCCTCCGAGATCATCGCACTCGCCGGCCTGTGGGGCCTTGAGGGCGAGGCGGCCGATCTGAGCCGCGTGCGCGGTGTCGATACCACCGACACGGTCGACGCCGCCCGCGATGCCGCCGTGGCGCTCGCCCGCTACACCGGCGGCGCCGTAGTGGTCTCGGGCGAAGTCGACCTGATCACCGACGGCACGACCGTGGCCAAGTCCCACGGCGGCAGCCCGCTCATGTCCAAAATCACCGGCTGCGGCTGCTCGCAGGGCGGCGTGCTGGCCGTGTACGCCTGCGCTGCCGACCCGTTTACGGCAGCCGTCTGCGGCACCGCCGTCTACAACGTGGCCGGCACGCGTGCCGCCGCCGTTGCCGACGCCCCGGCAAGCTTTAAGGTCGCCTTTATCGACGAGCTCTACCGCGCAACCGCCCAGGACATTGCCGATAACCAACTCGAGCTCGAGGAGGCATAGGCCATGTCCGAGCCTGCAACCAATACCGGCATGAACACGCTCGTCGCTGTGGCCATCGCCCCGTGCGGCACCGGCGATGAGCTGTCCGCCGAGGTCGCCGAGGTCGTGCGCGTCATTCGCGAGAGCGGCCTTCCCAACCGCACCACCTCGATGTTCACCGAGATCGAGGGCGACTGGGACGAGGTCATGCAGGTCGTGCGCGACGCAACCTTTGTGTTGGCGAGCAAGGGCATCCGAACCGAAGTCGTGCTCAAAGCCGATATTCGTCCCGGATTTACCGACACCATGACCGGCAAACTCGAGCGCATGGAAGCACAGATCAAAAAGCAGGAGGAAGCACGATGAGCATCCGCGACAACCTTGATATCTCGGCCTATCTGGTACTCGGCCCCGAAAACACCCTCGGACGCCCCGTGGGCGATGTGGTGGCCCAGGCACTCGACGCCGGCTTTACCTGCATCCAGGTGCGCTCCAAGGTGGCAAGCGCCCGCGAGATCATCGCACTGACCGGCGACGCCGTGCAGGCAATCGCACAGGCTGGCAAGACCGGTCAGGTCGCCCTGTTAATCGACGACCGCCTGGACTGCGTACTCGCCGCGCGCGAGCAGGGTATTGCCGTCGATGGCGTGCATGTAGGCCAGAGCGATATTCCCGTCGAGGTCTGCCGCAAACTTTTGGGCCCCGATGCCATCGTGGGCCTTTCGGCCCGCTGCGAGGAGATGCTCGAGTACGTCAAGACCGCCGACATGAGTCTGGTCGACTACCTGGGCATCGGCCCGCTCCACGAGACCGAGACCAAGCGCGACTGCGGACGCGCGGCCGACGGCTCCATCATCACTAAGAGCTTTGAGGATCTGGCCGCACTCCACGCGGCAAGTCCCGTGCCCATCGTGGTGGGCGGCGGCGTCAAGACGGCCGACCTGCCGCAGCTCAAGGCCACCGGCGTCGACGGCTTCTTTGTGGTGAGCGCCGTCTGCAGTGCCGATGACCCCTACGCCGCCGCCAAGGAGCTTGTCGACACCTGGCAGCAGGCATAGGCATAAGCCGAGCAGTCGATTCGCAGCCTCATATCTTCAATAGCGGAAAGCGCATCCCAGTTTGGACCTCCATTCCGGGATGCGCTTTCCGTATGCAACCCCTACCCCGCTAGGTAGGCCTCCAACGCCGGCAAAGTCGCCTCCGCATCGCGGCGACCGACCTGGTAGATGCGCTCGAGCTCATCCGGTTCGCGGCACAGCGACGGCACCTTCACCGATTCGCTCGGCCGCACCACAAAGACCTCGCCGGCGGCCTCACGACGTGCCAGGTCATCGAGCGTGGCATTGTAGACCTCATGCCGATGCTCAAGCGCTGCGACAAACTCCGGGTAGTGACGGAACGCGCGCCGCAGCATGGGCATCACGCTGTTGGGCTGCTTCACAAAGCCCGCCGGCTGCGTCAACACCACCACGTTGCGGTCATACCCCTGCGCAAACAGCCATGCGCTGGGAATAGAATCAGCCACGCCACCATCCAGGTACTTACGGCCCTCAATGACAACGGGACGCGTCGCCACGGGAATAGCAGACGACGCCCGGATCCACTCGATATCCCGCTCGTCGCCATAAGGCAGGTCATGGTAGACGGCCTTGCCCGTCTCGATATCGGTACACACGCACGTAAACCGCATGGGGCAGGCGCGATATGTCTCCAGGTCGATGGGATCGTGCTCGATGGGCACCTCGTGATAGGCAAAATCGGCATTGAACATATCGCCGGTTCGCAGCCAGCTGGTCACGCTCGCATAGCGCTTGTCGGCGCAATAAGCCTTGTTGTAACGAATGGCACGGCCGATCTGGCGCGATTTAAAGTTGTAGCCAAACGCCGCGCCCGCCGAGACACCCACCATATGGTCGCAGGTCAAACCGCGCTCCATCCAAACGTCGAGCACGCCCGCCGTATACATACCGCGGTAGCCGCCTCCCTCGAGTGCCAGCCCCACCGTGCGCGTCGTATCCGGCTGTGCCATGCGACCATCTCCGTTCCTGCGTTTAAAACCGGGACAAGTATACCCGTCAACATATATCGTCTCAGTCGCATTTTTATCGGACATCGCATCGTCGCGCTGCCGTTTGTCGAATAATGGCCGCCCACAGCATATGCACCCATATATAATTGTGTGCTGTTGTTTATACTACGCAGTAGTTATCAACAGCGAACATTAGCCGGTAAAGTAACCCAACAACGCAGCAAGGCGGGGCCTGGATGCACGCAAAGCGCCGAACAACAACGCGTGTGCACAACGAGCTCGCCCGACGCAATCCGCCCGACCTCAGAAAGCCGCTTACGACATGGATACTGTCAGCAATTACACCGAAACGCTCGAAAAGACCGTTCGCGACCTTCTCGAGCGTCAGGATGATCTGATTAGGACCGCCTTTACCGACCAGCTTACCGGACTTGGCAACCGCGGCGGCTTTGCTCGCTCCTTAGAGGAAATCTGGGAGCAGGAACTGCCCGTGACCATGGCGTTTATCGACATCGATAACCTTAAGCACTGCAACGACATCTTTGGGCATGACGAGGGCAACCGCTATATCTTGCAGGTAAGCCTCTATCTCAAGCTGTATATGAAGGTGGACGAGGCGGCGTTTCGCATAGGCGGCGACGAGTTTGCCATCCTGTCTACGGTTGCGACCGAGGACGACCTCGCCGAACGTCTGGAACACTGCCGAACGGTCCTGCTCAAAAACAACGATTCCGAGATGCCTCACTCGTTTAGCTACGGAGTGTCACATGCCGGCCCCGCCTTGGGCGAGGCCCCCAATCGCATGACACTCGATGCCGACCATCGCATGTACGACTACAAGCTACGTCATGCCGTACACCTTGATCGGCGCAATATCTCGCAAGTCCACACCGACGACTTCGAAATAAGCGATCGCATTTTCGACGCCTTTTCGATGCTCAACGAGGGCCGCTATTTCTTTATCGAGAACTTGGACAAACATCGCACCCTTTGGTCGCAAGGCGCCTTGCGCGATCTTGGCCTTCCCTCGGAGCACATAGACAACTGTCGCGATTACTGGAAAACGCGCGTGCATCCCGATGACCTTGAGGCCTACATCAACGACATCGACCAGGTCTATAACGGCACCAAGCACCGTCGCGTCATGCAGTATCGTGTGCGCAATGCCGTCGGCGACTACGTCCTCTGCCGTGCTCGCGGGTTTCGCATCGACGGCGACGAAAATGTCCCCTCGCTCTATGTCGGCGAGCTCGTCAACCACTCACTTGCCGAAACCGTCGACGCCGCGACAGGCCTCGGCACCCAGCGCATGTTGGTCAATGCCATCGACGCCTGTCGTTGCGACCGTTGCGAGACGGGCCTTATAGCGGTGCGCGTTCGTGGCACGACAAAGCTCAACGAGCTCTACGGGGCCGAGGCCGTCGACAACATGCTCGCCGAATACGCAGGCCGCATGCTGTCGATTACTCGCGGCAGGAGTCGCGTCTTCCGTTCACGCAACGCCCAGTTCGTCGTGCTTAGCAACAATTTGGATCACGAAGCATTCGAGCAACTGATCCAACATCTCAAAGAGGCCGTTTTCGCTCCCGTTCGAATCGCGGGCGACACTATTACCCCCGTCTGTCTTGTCGTTCCGGCCTTTTACGAGCACCTGACCAATCAAACGGCCGCCGTTTTAGGCGAACTCGACCGTCGCATTCGCACGGCCGGCGGGCTTGTTCCCAACGACAGCCTCCCCATACCCGAGGTGGAGCGC
>USBA01000060.1 GCA_900552735.1 uncultured Collinsella sp.
GTGCTCCTGACGGCATCCACGGCTTCCGGCAAAACCGAGGCAGCCTTTTTTCCCATCCTGACCGAGTTTTGGGAGAGGCCGCCCGCAAGCGTGGGCGCCCTCTACATTGGCCCCCTCAAGGCGCTCATCAATGACCAATTCGTCCGCCTCAACGATCTGTGCGAAGAAGCCGATATCCCTGTCTGGCACTGGCATGGCGATGTCTCGCAGTCGCACAAGGCTAAGCTCATCAAAAAACCGAGCGGCATCTTGCAGATTACGCCCGAGTCACTCGAGGCGCTCCTGATCCATAAGCACATGGCGATCCCTCGTATATTCTGCGACCTGCGCTACGTCGTCATCGACGAAGTCCATTCGCTCATGCGCGGCGACCGCGGCGGGCAGACGCTCTGCCTTATCGAGCGGCTCTCGCGCATGGCAGGCGTGCAGCCCCGCCGCATCGGTCTGTCGGCAACCATCGGCGACCCCGAGCGCACGGGCGCCTTCCTGTCGCAGGGGACGGGACGCAACTGCGTCATCCCCCGTTTTGAGGAGCCGCGCCGCGTGTGGCGCATCTCCATGGAGCACTTCTACAACTCGGGTCCCCAGGCGCAGCAGCGAGGATTCGCGAGCACAGGTCCGCAGGAAGCTGAGGTGCTCGCATGCGAGCGCATTGAGGCAGCGGCACCAGCGGCACTGCCCGCCGGCGCCCAAGACATGCGTCACAGCGGACAGCTCACACAAGAGAAGCGCCGTCAACGTCGCGAGCGGGCACGGGGCAAGGCCGCTCCCAAAGACCGTCGCACCTCCTCGGTCCCCGAGGGCGAAGTCGACATCCCACGAGCGACCGAGCAGGCGCTTCTCAACCCCACCGACACGGCGCCCGACAACGCCGACCCCGGTATGGGCTATATCTTTGAGCATACGCGCGGCCGCAAGTGCCTGGTCTTTGCCAACTCGCGCGAGGAGGCAGAGGCCGTGTGCTCCATGCTGCGCAGCTACTGCGAAAGTCGACACGAGCCCGACCGCTTTCTCATCCATCACGGCAATCTTTCGGCATCGCTGCGCGAGACGGCCGAGGAGCTCATGCGCGACGAGGAGCAGGCGCAGACAACCGTCACCACCTCTACGCTGGAGCTCGGTATCGATATCGGCCGCCTGGAGCGCGCCTTCCAGATTGACGCGCCGTTTACCGTCAGCTCCTTTTTGCAGCGCATGGGGCGCACAGGCCGTCGCGACCTTCCGCCCGAGATGTGGTTTGTCATGCGCGAGGAAGAACCCGAGCCGCGCACGATGATGCCCGAAACCATTCCCTGGAAGCTCCTGCAGGGTATCGCGCTCGTACAACTCTATCGCGAGGAAAAGTGGGTCGAGCCGCCCGAGCTCGATCGACTCCCCTACAGCCTGCTCTATCACCAGACTATGTCGACCCTCGCCAGCACCGGCGAGCTCACGCCGGCCGAACTAGCCCAGCGCGTGCTCACGCTCAGTTATTTCCACCGTGTCTCGGCAGACGATTACCGTGTGCTGCTACGTCACCTCATTAAGATCGACCATATCCAGGTCACCGAAGGTGGCGGGCTCATCGTGGGTCTCGCGGGCGAGCGCATCATCAACAACTTTAAGTTCTACGCTGTGTTCCAAGAAAACGAGGAGTTCACCGTTCGCAGCGAATCGGCCGAGCTGGGCACGATTGTTAATCCGCCCCCGCCCGGTGAGCGCATCGCCATCGCCGGACACTGCTGGATTGTCGAGGAAGTGGACTGGAAGCGTCACACTGTCTTTGCCACGCAGGTCAAGGGCCGGGTGCCGGCCTACTTTGGCGACTGCCCCGGTGACATCAATACACACGTACTCGAGCGTATGCGCAAGGCGCTCAACGAGCACGCGGCATATCCGTACCTTATGGGTAACGCGCGGGCCCGCTTGGCGCAGGCTCGCCATACGGCCAAGCTTTCGGGTGCGGGAACCAAGCCGCTCATTAACCTGGGAGGCGACACCTGGGTGCTCTTCCCCTGGCTGGGCAGTTACGCCTTTTTGGCGCTCGAACGCATGCTCAAGATTAAGTGTGCCGCGGAGCTGGGCCTTCGCGGACTCGACCCGTCACGCCCGTACTTTATGCAGTTTAAGATGAAGGCCGACGAGGAGACGTTCTTTGAGGTGCTCGCCGCCGAGGCCGAGAAGGACTTCGATCCTATCGAGCTCGTCTATCCCGGCGAGGTGCCTTACTTTGATCGCTACGACGAGTACGTTCCCGAAGAGCTCGTGCGCAAGGGCTTTGCCGAAGGCGTGCTCGACATAGAGGGCATGAAGCAGCGCGTTCTCGGCTGGCGCGACCACGCCTAAGACCAGTCTTTTTGGGACGGGGAAACTTATTTGTCGTGAAGGACGGTGCCGAGAAAGTCGGTGTCGAAGGGCACGGCTTCGGCAAAGGCGTAGTTGCCGTCGCTGGCGATGAGCAGGTAGTTTTCCTCGCCGCCGAACTTCGCATCGCCACATGGGACCACCCAGGCGTGGGCGAATACCTCGAGTGCCGTGGCAGCGCAATCGCGCAGGAACGTCACATCGCTCCCCTCGCTTGCGCTCACGATATTGGCAACGTAGACGCCACCGAAATTTAGGCTGCCCCGCACCAAACGCAACGCTTCAACCGTCGCCAGCTCGCGTACGGGCTCGGCACCGCCAAAGCAATCGCTCACGACCACGTCGTAGCGACGATGGCCCACACTCGTCACACCCAGATACGAGCGAGCCTCAGCAGTAATCACCCGCAAGCGGTCGCCCACCGTGCGCTCCAGCTCGTCCAGATAGAACCAACGGCGCGCCAGGCGCGTAATCTCTCCGTCATACTCGATGACGTCCATGCGCAAGCCCTCGTGCGACATCAGCGCGAACTTGGGATAGGCAAACCCGCCGCCGCCCAGCATCAGCATACGGTTGATACCGTGACCATAAGCGTCGCGCATCGCATCCTCGGCCTCAAACACGTCGTCAAACGCGCGATAGTACGCAAAGACGGGCTCCGCCCAGCGCTCGCCAACGTAACTCGCGCTTTGGTAGACGCCGCCTTGCACCAATACGCGGACTTCGTCACCGCTCTCGTCGTGCACGCGTTTCACACGCGCCAACCCATTGCGGGTTCGCGCAACTTGCAGACAGGCAGCACGAACAGCGACAGCGGCCGCACCAAGCGCCGCGGCTCCCAGAGCAACGCCGGCAACGACGCCGGCAGAAACACTCGGCTTGTTCATCTAGAGCTCCTTTTGCAGATAGAGGCCATGGTCGTAAAAACCAAGGTGGCGGTAGTACTCGCGTGTGCCAATCGCGCTAATCACGTTGATACGCGCATAACCCGCATCCCGGGCAATCTCGCACGCACGCTCTACGAGCAAACGCCCCAACCCGTGATGCTGCGCCGCCTGGCCCTGGTCGCCCACGCGCGCCGCCATGCCATACACGTGCACCTCGCGAATCATCGCCTCGTCCGGCGACGTCGGCAACTCGTCCGCATGCGCGGCAACAAACGAATGGTCGGGCAGCGACAACCGCAAAAAGCCCGCGATCTTGCCCTGCGGCGTCACCCACTGCAAAAAGCGCTCGTGCGTCACCGGCGTCTCGTACGCCACCTCCTCATCAAGAGAAAGCTCATCCAAGTCGGCACCCGCCGTACTGATCTCGCGATAGCGAATCTCGCGCACCGTCGCACCGTCACCCCGAGCAGCCAGGCGGTTCTCAACGAGCTGACGCAGGTTGGGTTTCTTGTTGCCCACCATAATGTCGTCGGAACTAAAGTCGCGGATCATGCGACTAATACGGCAGAACGCCGGCGTCACCACGATGTCATCGGCCAGCACGTCGAGCAGCTCCTCCTCGGTATAGGGGCGCCACTCGCCGAGCTCGTAGCAGCCCACCAGACGCGAGCCCTCGATGAGCGCACACGGGTAGACCTTGACCTCGTCGGGCATAAAGGCCCCTTCGGTCATAAAGCGCTCGTAGTCGCGCTTGTCCCCCTCGGGCGTGGCGCCCAGCAGGTTAAGCATAAAATGCGCATGGATCTTAAAGCCAAACAATCGTGCAAGCGAAAACGCCCGCTCGATCTGAGCCACCGAAATGCGACGCTCGTTGATATCGAGCAGGTGCTGGTCGAGACTCTGGATACCCATCTGAATCTTGGTGCAGCCCAGGCGGCGGATGAGCGTGAGGGCCTGCGGCGTTACGGCATCGGGGCGCGTCTCGATAACGAGCCCCACCACGCGATGCTTCGCCGTCTCGTTGATGCGCTGCTGACGCTCGAGCTCCTCCATCGTTGCCGTCTGCCACTCAGTGACCTCGCCCCACGGCGTACCGGGACCGTACAGACGACGCACCGCACGGTTATAGCCGCCCACGGCAGCATCCACACGCCCCTGCTCGTCGGCAACGCCGGCAGCAAGCTCGACCTCGTCTGTCGCAATGCCGGCGGCCCGATAGCGCTCGCGGCGCTCCGCCACCACCGGCGGCAGCGCATCGGCGGGCGCGTCATCGAGCAGGCGCTCTGCCTCGGCACGGCTGATGCCCGGACGCGCCAACATGGGGTTTGCCGCCACGCTCGCCACCGCATCATCATTGAGCGCCCGGAAGAGCTCCGACATAAACCATGCCTGATAGCCTTCCGGATAGTCGCTCCAAGTACCGCCAAGAACGATAAGCTCGATCTTGTCGGTTGCATGCCCCATTTGCGAAAGCGCGGTCAAACGAGCACTCACCTGCAAATACGGGTCAAAGCAATTTTGCTCCGCACGGGCGCACGCCGGCTCGGCATGCAGATAGCTTTTAGGCATGCGCAGATCGTTGGGGCAAAACAGGCAATCGCCCGAGCACGGCCAGGGCTTGGTGATAACGGTAATGGTCGCCACGCCCGAAGCCGTGCGACGAGGCTTCATGCGCAGGACCTGCAGCAGTTGACGTTCCAGATCGGAATCGACATTCCACGCAGCCCACCGAGCCGGCTCCTCGCGTTTAACCCGCTGGCAGAATGGCAGCAGGCGGCGCTTGGCCAGGTCACGTTTGTCGGCGCCCTCACGGCGCGCCTCGGCATGTATCAGTTTGACGAGCGCCTTGTCGTCCACGGTCTCGCCGCGACGCAGGGCCTCGAGTATGTTCAAGATAATCTGTTCCATGTCCCCATTGTAAAGGTAAAGGCGCCGGAGCCGATCCCGGCTTCGGCGCCTTCATCAAACAGCGCGTCTATATCTTCGCCCAGGCTTTCGTCTGCCTCACTACTCCGAATCAAACGACATGTCGCCCGAACCGACCTCAAAACGATACGTAGCAGACTTATCGCCGTTATCGAATTCAAGATTCAAAATGGTCTCGCCGTCGTAGTCAAGCGGAAGGAAATCGCTCTCAAAGTCGCCGCTGCCCAAGGTGAGGCTCGCCTTAAAGCCCGTAGAGTTCGGAACCGTTATCTCCACATCGCCCGAGTCCACGCTTACGTCCATCGACTTCGCGGGGGCCTGGTAGAGCTCGAACGTCACATCGCCCGAACCGACCTCAGCCCTGAGCGCATCAGTCACGTTGCCCGTAAACTCTACATCTCCCGCACCCAGGAAAAGGTCAAGACCATCACAGATGACACCGGCAATTTGCAGATCACCCGAGCCCACGTGCGCGTTGATCCCCTTCAGATGTTCGGCAACACGGCGTGGCAGCTCAACCGTAACCGAGCGGTCAATTGCCTTACCGTCATCACTTCCAGATTGGGAAACCTTGAGCGTCGAGGCCTCGACAGATGCGATGTTTTGCGTCGCGGCCTTGGAGGCATCCACGCCCTTGGCAACGCGTCCCCGCTCGATAACGCGAACCTTGTTGTCATCAACAACCTTGACGTCCACCGTAGCCGCGGCGATATCGAAATCGAGGTAGCGAAATTGATCGGCATCAAAGGTCGCACTCGAAAGCTGCTGAGGCTGAGCGGAATATTTACCGCCATCGTTCATAAAATCGTCGTCGTCAACCACATCGTCCATACTGGACAAGCCGAATACAACATCGTCGAGATCCCACGGACCATCAAAATGAATCAATGTCCGCGAAATGCCAAAGACAAGTCCAATGATAAGCACAAACGCTCCGATGCCAATGCCCAAGCGCCTCTTAGACTCATGCGAGAGCTTCATCATTCATCACCTTCTTTGGCACTCGACTCAGCGGTGGTCGCGGCAGCCATGTCAGCGTCAACCGCTGTGGAAACGTCCTCCCCCTTAGTCCTAGCGACCGCCGGCGCCGGACCAACCTGGATATCCCCGCGCGCCCAATCGCCATCGAGCGCACGTGCCACCCAGTGATAGATGGGAATCGTAAAGAAAATCAGCGCGGCAAAGGGGCCGGCGCCAAACAGGAACATCAGTAAAAAGAACAGTAGCCAGCACACGGCCCAATACGGGAACGACTGGAACGGACCCTTCACCGGAGTCGGGCCGGCCGCACCGGCACCCGTCACCTGAGCCGTCGCCGCATTGGCAGCCTGCGCACTCCAGCTTGCCGCCTGCGCCGCCTTGGCCGCCGCGTCACTTGCCTGCGTTGCCGCCTCGGTGGCGCGCGCTGCCGCCTCATGGGTGCGGGCGCGCTCTGCCGCCTCGGCCTCGCGCTGACGGGCGCGGTCCTCGTTCTCAAACTCGATATCGTCCTCGATCTCGTCGCTCGGATTGAGCAGCTCGTCCAGGCTCACGCCATAGAGTTTGGCGAGCGAGATCAGGTTCTCGGTATCGGGCGAGCTCTCCGCGCGCTCCCATTTGCTGACCGCCTGGCGCGACAGTCCCAGCTTTCGTGCCAGCCCTTCTTGGCTAAAACCCTTCCTGCGGCGAAGGTCGGCGAGCCGCTGCGCAGTTTCTACATTCATGGTTCCTCCTATGTGATGCCAGCCGTGCCGCCGGACCGTTTTTGTTCTTAAGGCGCCTTGCACAGTTAAAAATGTATCCGCCACCGCCAAAAGCATGCCACCTATTCTAGTGAGATTTTTGACAACCGGCGGTTGCGGGTGCATATGAGCTGCGGAAATGTGTCCAAACAAAGCAATGACACCTAGCTCGGTTGTCCCCGTTGCGGCGTTAACGGTAGTATGGTCGTACTGTTTATTTCGCACCGCCAACGGAGGGAGTTCCGCGCCGTGAACCGCGATTTCGCCTCATCGCTCATCCAGCTCAACAATACGTTCTATCGCGAGCACTCCGCCTCCTTCTCCGATACGCGCCAGGCCCCGTGGCCCGGCTGGGTGCGCACCATGGATATCGCACTCGGGCAGCTCGACGTCGCCACGATCGAGCATCCCGTCCGCGTCTTCGATCTTGCCTGCGGCAATATGCGATTCGAGAACTTTGCCGCCGGCGGCGCACTTGCCGCCAAGGGCGTCGACGGCGCAAACCCCTCGGCGGATGCCAGCTGCCCGTTTGAGTTCTATGGTGTCGACTCGTGTCAGGATTTGGCTATCGATGCACGCGGCCACGCCCTGCGCATTCCCAACCTGCACTTCCAGGAACTCGACGTGCTCGACGCTCTCATGAAGCTCAACCCCGCCGAGACGCCCGACGTGCTTTTCGACGCCCCACTCGCCGACATCTCGGTCTGCTTTGGCTTTATGCACCACGTACCGTCATGCGAGTACCGCGTACGCGTGCTCGACGCCCTGGTGCGGCAGACGCGCCCAGGCGGCATCATCGCCATCAGCTTTTGGGAGTTCATGAACGACGAGCGCATGGCGCGCAAGGCCGTTCGAGCCGAGGCCCGCGCCGAGCTCACCCCGCCGTTTGAGGGTTACGATTCAGCGCAGTTTGAAGCCGGCGACCACCTCATCGGCTGGCAAAACGACCGCCATGCTTACCGCTATTGCCACCACTTTGACGATCAGCAGATCACCGACTTGGTGCGCGGCGTTCGCACGTTCTATAAGAGCGGCGAGGTCCCCGTACGCGAGCTTGAGCGTTTTCACGCCGACGGTCGCAGCGGCGAGCTCAACCGCTATGTAATTCTTAAGCGTCTGTAGGACCAAGCGACTCGCCGCTGAGCCGCACCGCAACTTTCGGGCACATTGTGCCCGCCCTCTTCCAACCCATTGCCGGAACGTGCAGCCATGCGTTCCATACTTATGACCAAGGAGCCTCATGGGAGCCGTCCACGTTCGCACGCCTAAGAACTTTGTGCTCGAGGAGCGCCTGGAGCGCTACGCCGGCGCCATCGAGACGAGCCCCGAGAACTATGCCGGACACTGGTGTGAGGCATGCACGCCGGCTGGCGGCAAGCCCTTCGGCCGCCTTCATCTCGCCCTAGGCTGCGGCAAAGGAACTTACCTGGTTGAGCGCGCTCGCCGTGAGCCCGATACCCTCTTTATCGGTATGGACCAGGAGCCCATCTGCATTGCCTATGCCGCCCAGAAGATTTGCGAGCAGGAGCTGTCCAATGCGCTTGTGCTGCCCCGAGACGCCGCATCGCTGCCGCGGCTGTTTGTCTCAGGCGAGCTCGATGCCATCACCATCAACTTTCCCACTCCGCAGCCCAAGGCCAAGTACGCCAAAAAACGACTCGTCCATGTCGACCATCTGATGCTCTACCGTCCGCTCTTTGCTGCCGGCGCCACCGTCGCACTGCGCACCGACAGTAAACCGCTGCGCGACTACGCCCTGGGTCAGTTTGCCGCGGCCGGCTACGACACGCTTTGGGTAAGTGACGACGTCCGCCGCGACCATCCCGAGCATCCCGAGACCGAGTACGAGTGCCGCACGCGTGAAATGGGTGCCGCCGTCTATGGCATTTGCGCCACACCCGGTGTGCAGCCCAGCGATGAACAGCTCGCGGCGGGCCGCGCGCAGGAGCAGAGCCTCGCCTGCTACCTGCCCGATAACCTCGATGAGCTCACCTATGTACCTCTGGGCATGGAAGAGGCCGTCGAGAACTTTAGAAACCGCGCCCGCAAGGGCAAGAAGCGCCTGCCTCAGGAACGCTAACACCGCGCGCCCATTTCCTGCATTTTCTCGCGCGCTGGCACCCCGCGCCGCCGCTACGCCATAATAGTTGGCGGACAAACGCGAGAGAAAGCAAACACATGGCACAGACCACGACAGATACCGCCGCCAGCACCGTCTCCGGCGCCGGCGCCGCCAGCTCGTTCTCGGGCGGCACGGGAACCGAGGCAAAGTTCGGTTCGCTCGGCGTGCTCTCCCCCACCTGGTGGGAGCCCGAGGACGGCAGCGAGCCCGAACCATGGCTCACGCCCGACCAGGCCTTCGAACGCTTCTTTGAATGGACGAGCGATCGCGGCATTGAGCTGTGGGATCACCAAGAAGAAGCCCTCATGGACCTGGCAGCCGGCGATCACGTCATTTTAGGCACACCGACCGGATCGGGTAAATCGCTCGTCGCATTGGGCATGCTCTTTATGGGCATGGCGCAAGGCAAGCGTTGCTATTACACTGCTCCCATCAAGGCCCTGGTCAGCGAGAAGTTTTTTGATTTGGTGCAGGTGCTCGGCCGCGATAACGTCGGCATGATCACCGGCGATACGCATATCAATACCAAGGCGCCCGTCATCTGCTGCACGGCCGAAATCCTTGCCAACGATGCACTGCGCGAGGGCGAGGGCGCCGACGTGGGCTGCGTGGCCATGGACGAGTTCCACTACTTTGCCGACCCCGACCGCGGCTGGGCCTGGCAGGTACCGCTGCTCGCCCTGCCCCACACGCAGTTTATGCTCATGAGCGCCACGCTCGGCGATGTCACTGCCATCGCCGCCTCACTCGAGGAGCACACCGGCGCTGCTTGCGACCTGGTTGTCGACGCCCCGCGTCCTGTTCCGCTGAGCTACGACTATGTGACGACCTCCCTCGAGGGCACGGTCGAGCTCGCCATGCGCCGTGGCGAGGCCCCACTCTATATCGTGCACTTTAGCCAGGATGCCGCCCTTGCGACGGCACAGTCGCTCGCCAATTTTGGCATCGCTAGCAAGGAGCAGCGCGAGGCCATTAAGGAAGCGGCAAAGGGCACGAGCTTCTCGACGGCCTTCGGCAAGATCCTCAAGCGCTTGCTCGGCTGCGGCGTCGGCGTGCACCATGCTGGCATGTTGCCGCGCTATCGCCTACTGGTCGAGCGCCTGGCGCAGCAGGGCCTGTTGCCCGTCATTTGCGGTACCGACACACTCGGCGTCGGCATTAACGTACCCATCCACACTGTGGTGCTCACCGCGCTCACCAAGTTCGATGGTTACAAGATGCGTCGCCTGCGCG
>USBA01000061.1 GCA_900552735.1 uncultured Collinsella sp.
GCGCGCGGCAGGTAACAAGGAGGATCAATGAACGCAGAGTCCCAGGCCATCGACATCCTGCTTTTGGGTTCGGGCGGCCGCGAGCATGCAATCGCCAAGAAGCTTGCCGCTTCGCCCCGCTGCGGCAAACTCTACATCGCGCCGGGTAACGGCGGCACCGCGAGCTGCGGCGAGAACGTGTTTCTCGACGATTGCGATCCTGCGGCCGTGGCGGCGTTTGCGCAGAGCCACGGATGCGGACTCGTGGTAATTGGCCCCGAGGCTCCGCTCGTGGCGGGCGTGGCCGACGCCGTGCGCGCGGCGGGTATTCCCTGCTTTGGCCCGGGTGCCGAGGGCGCCCAGATGGAGGGCTCCAAGCTGTTTTCCAAACAGCTCATGGAGCGCGCGGGTATTCCGACGGCAGCCTACGGCTCGTTTACCGACGAGGCTTCGGCTCTCGCCTACGTGCGCGAGCAGGGCGCCCCGCTGGTCGTCAAGGCCGACGGCCTTGCCGCGGGCAAGGGCGTTATCGTGGCGACCGAACTTGAGCAGGCCGAGGAGGCCGTGCGCGAGTGCTTTGGCGGCACCTTTGGCGATGCCGGCAATACCGTGGTCATCGAGGAGATGCTGACCGGCCCCGAGTGCTCGCTGTTGGCCTTTACCGACGGCAAGACCGTGCGCCCCATGGCCACCTCGCAGGACCACAAGCGCGCGCTCGAGGGCGACAAGGGCCCCAACACCGGCGGCATGGGCGTCTACAGCCCGGTGCCCATCGTGACTGACGAGGAGCACGCCACGATGATAAAGGTCATGGAGCAGACCGTGGCCGAGCTCGCTGCCGAGGGTATCGACTACCGCGGCTGCCTGTATGGCGGCTTTATGCTCACGCCTGCCGGCCCCAAGGTGCTGGAGTTCAATGCCCGCTTTGGCGACCCCGAGACGCAGGTCGTGCTGCCGCGCCTTAAGAACGACCTGGTCGAGGTCATGCTCGCCTGCGCCAACTGCGAGCTCGATCAGATTGAACTCGACTGGCGCGACGAGTGGGCCGTGGCCGTTGTCCTGACGAGCGCGGGCTATCCCGGCAGCTACGAGAAGGGCAAGGTCATCACCGGTATCGCCGATGCCGAGGCCATGGAGAACGTGACCGTGTACCACGCAGGCACTGCCGTGGTGGACGGCCAGCTCGTGACCAATGGTGGCCGTGTGCTTGCCGTGACCGCGCTGGGCGATACGTTTGAGAACGCTCGCAACCTTGCCTACGAGGCCTGCGAGAAGATTGATTTTGAAGGCAAGACCCTGCGCCACGACATCGGCCTGCGCGCGCTGCGCGGCCGCGACGCCTGGGATGCCTAAAATCCGAGAGGAATGAGACGGATGGACGAGAAGAACGAAGAGCTCGTGGACGCGCAGATCGTCGAAGAGGACAGCCGCATGTATGGGCACGCCGAGGGCGAGCCTGGTGGCGAGGTCGCTGACGAGCCGGCGCTGGTGCTGGGCGACGACGACCCGCACGATGCCGATCTGCACGAGAAGATTCTTTCGGAGGAGTGCGCCTGGAAGGGCAAGATCCTCGACGTCCACCGTCTTGAGGTTGAGCTGCCCAACGGTCACCGCAGCGCCCGCGATATCGTTCGCCATCCGGGTGCGGCGGCCGTTGTGGCGCTGACCGAGAGCGGCAAGATCGTACTGGTGCGTCAGTACCGCACCGCCATCGACCGCGTGACGGTCGAGATTCCCGCCGGCAAGCTCGATCCGGGCGAGGACCCGCTCGATTGCGCCAAGCGCGAGCTGCATGAGGAGACGGGCTTTAGGGCTGGTCGCATTCGCTTTTTGACGTCGATTGTCACGACCTGCGGTTTTTGCGACGAGATCATTCACATCTACCTGGCCACCAAGCTCGAGTTTGATGCGCCCGACCCCGACGATGACGAGTTTGTCAACGTCGACCTGGTGCCACTGCATGAGCTGATCGACGCCGTGCTCGACGGCAAGATCGAAGACGCCAAGACCGTCGTGGGTGCCTTGGCTTGCGACAGCATTGCTCATCGTTTGGGTGGAGCGGAACTTTAACGAGCGGGGATGACCCCGCAGGTTTGTGTAAATCAGCGAAAGTGCTCCATTTGAGGCAAGGTGGCCTAAAAGAGGAGGGAAGCGTATGGATATACGCGACCGACGATTGAAGGCCAGATTGTCCAAATGGAGCACTTGCAGCGTCGAGACGAAACGCGGTTTGGTAAAACCGCGTAAGGTGACTATGTTTAAGAGGTTTCTTTCGTATTACAAGCCCCAGATGGGGCTTTTTGTTGCTGATACTGTTTGTGCTCTGGTGCTTGCTGCCATTGACCTTGCGTTTCCTATTATTCTGCGCAATTTGACCGGTGGGCTATTTACTCAGGGTCAGGCTGCCATTATGCAGGCGCTCGGCATGATCGCGGTGGGCTTGGTGCTGATGTATGTCGTCCGCTGCGCCTGCCGCTATTTTGTGAGCTATTGGGGTCACGTGATGGGCGCGCGCATGGAGTCCAAGATGCGCGAGGACCTGTTCGACCAGTATGAGCGCTTTAGCTTTGCGTACTTTGATCGCAACAGCTCGGGCGACATGATGAGCCGTGTGGTCAACGACCTGTTCGATATCTGCGAGGCGGCGCACCACGTGCCCGAGTGGATCATCATCTGCGGCATCGAGATTATCGGCTCGTTTGTGATCCTCTTTACCATCGCCCCGGTGCTGGCGCTCGCCATGGCCGTGGTGACGGCGGCGTTTGCGGTCATCATGTTTTGGCAGAACATGCGCATGCGCGAGGTCTTTAGCGACAACCGCAAAAAGATCAGCGGCATCAATGCTCAGCTGCAGGATTCGCTGGCGGGCATGCGCGTGGTCAAGAGCTTTGCCAATGAGGAGACCGAACGCTTCAAGTTTCGCGCCTCCAACAATCGCTATCTTTCGTCCAAGGAAAACATGTATCACGCCATGGGCGTCTATACCGCGACGTATGGCCTGCTCTCGGGCGTGCTGTACGTGATCGTGGTGCTGCTGGGCGGCTGGCTGGTCGCCCAGGGACAGCTGCAGGCGGTCGATATAGCGACCTTTGCGCTCTACATTTCGCTGTTCTGCACGCCGCTCGAGACACTCGTCAATTCGGCCGAAACGTATCAGAAGGCTATCGCCGGCTTTAAGCGTATGGACGAGGTGCTCTCGACCGCGCCGGATATCCAGGACAAGCCGGGCGCTACGGATCTGCAGGTGACTGCCGGCGCCGTGGAGTATCACGACGTGTGCTTTAACTACGAGGATGTTGAGCTGGGCGAGGGCGATGCCGACGAGCGTCCCGTTATCGACTATATGGATCTGTCCATCAAGCCCGGGCAGACCATCGCTTTGGTTGGCCCTTCGGGCGGTGGCAAGTCCACGACCTGTTCGCTGCTGCCGCGCTTTTATGACGTGGCTGCCGGATCCATTAGCATCGACGGCCAGGACGTGCGCGATGTGACGCAGCAGAGCCTGCGCCGCGCCATCGGCCTGGTGCAGCAGGATGTCTATCTATTTGACGGTACGATCGGCGAGAACATCGCCTACGGCAAGCCGGGTGCTACGGCAGGAGAGATCGCCGAGGCCGCCCGTCGCGCCAACATCGATACCTTTATCGAGTCGCTTCCACAGGGCTATGACACGGTCGTGGGCGAGCGCGGCAGCCGTCTTTCGGGCGGCCAAAAGCAGCGCGTTGCCATTGCGCGTGTGTTTCTCAAGAACCCCAAGATCCTGATTTTGGACGAGGCGACGAGTGCTTTGGATAACGAGAGCGAGGAGGCGGTGCAGGAGTCACTCGAAGAACTGGCGCGCGGCCGCACCACGATTATCATCGCCCACCGTCTTTCGACCATTAAGCATGCCGATGAGATTGCGACCGTTGAGCATGGTCGCGTTGTGGAGCGTGGCACGCACGAGGAGCTTCTCGCCCGTGGCGGCACCTATGCCCGTTACTATCGAATGCAGTTCGAAGGTGCGCGTGCGCACGAGCTCGACTGATTGATATGACAGGAAGTTTATGGCTGACAAGAACCCTTTGACTCCGGAAGAAGTGACGGAGTTATTCTCCGAAATCGATGCATCCGGTGTCTTGGATCCCACGCTTGCTAAAAAGCGAACCGAGCGCATGCGTGAGAAGGAGGCTGCGGCCAAGCGCGGTGACAAAGCGGCACTAGCGCAGCTGCGCAGCGAGGACCGCGCGAGCCAGGCAAAACATATCGACCCGCTGTCCGAGGACGATCCTTCGGGCTCGCAGGTGAGCCATACCATTACGAAGACCGCGATGGCCGTGGTCATCGGTATTTTGGTGTTGATCGTGGGCATGCAGGTCGGCTACGGCGTGATGCGTCGTCTGAACACCGCCAACCTGTCAGAGAGCGTTTCGGTCGATACCGTTTCGACGGCGCTGAAGGGCGGCCTTGAGTGGGGCAACGGCTTTACGCAGTTCCCACTCGACTTTACCGTCGATGAAGCCGATGAGCGTACGGGCACGGTCGAGGTGACGGTGTTGGACACATCGTCTGCCAACGAGCTCGAGCTGCTGTCCAATGGTCAGATCCAGGCCGCGGCGCTTGCGACCAACGCGCTGCTCAACGATAAGATCGACCGCGTGGTGTATAACGTTCACGCCTATATCGACGAGGATAGCAACATTCAGCACGATTCCTTCTTTGGCATGTTTCCCGCCCACGGCCACCAGAGCGCCATCCTGACGTTCGTGTGGACCAAGAGCTCATCCAACGCCACGAATATCGACTGGAAGATGCGCATCGTGAGTATGGATGACACCATCGCCGAGCGCATTCAAAAACAGGTGAACTCGGTGTCGTCGTTGATTGAGGACCCGGTGGTGAGCCAGACCAAGATTGACGAGGAAAAGACCGAACGTGACCTGGAGCATCGTCTGCATGGCCGCGAGATTTTCCGCGGCGGCAAGCCCGATCGCTTACCGTCCGATCTGCTGGAACAGGACAAGAAAAAGTAAGACGCCGTCATCCCGCGTGAGCCACAAGCCCCGCGGGATGATTTTTCTGGGGCGGGGATTCAAAAATCATTATGCATAGAAAGTCATAATTATCATTTCGTAAACATTTCGATGAAATTAACGCCATGAGGCATGCTTGCGGTTACAATACCGCGAGGCCTAACTACACACCTTTAAGCCGGTCCTGTGAGACCGGGAAGGAGAATTATGGCGAACAACCATACCGCGGGCGCTGCCGCCCGCACCTTCGCGCCCAGCGAGCTTTGCCAGCGTATGCTGGCCAAAACCAGCAAGGGCACCTGCGGTCCCTGCATTCTGTATCTTGAGGATGGGACCATTTTTTATGGACGTGCATGCGGCGCCGAGGGCACCGAGACCGGCGAAGTCTGCTTCAACACCTCGCTCGAGGGCTACTTTGAGGTCATGACCGACCCGAGTTATGCCGGCCAAATCGTAACCATGACCTATCCGCAGATCGGCAACTACGGTATCGACGAGGCCGACGTCCAGTCGGCCTTCCCCGGCGACGCCGTGCGCCCTGCGAGCGCTCCGGCCATGCGCGGCATGATCGTTCGCGACATGTGCGCCACGCCTTCTAACTGGCGCTCGGCCGTCAGCGTGCCGGAGTACCTGCGCGCTCACGGCATCGTCGCTATCGAGGGTGTCGATACCCGCGCCCTGGTGCGCCATCTGCGCGATAATGGTTCCAAGATGGGCATTATCTCGACCGAGATCTTCGACGTCGACGAGCTTGCCGAGCGTCTGGCCGCAGCGCCCACGCTGGTAGGCGAGAACCTGGTCAAGACCGTGAGCTGCCCTGAGCCCCACGCCTTTGCCGCCGTCGACCTGCCTGCCACGCATGACTTTGCACTTGCGGCTGCCGCTCCTGCCTGTCACAAGGTGGTCGCCTACGACTGCGGTGTGAAGCGCGGTATTCTGGAGGGGCTGGTCCGCGCCGGCTGCGACCTTACCGTCGTGCCGTGGGATACGCCCGCGAGTGAGGTGCTCGACATGAATCCCGACGGTGTCTTTTTGTCCAATGGCCCCGGCGACCCCGACGCCGTGGTGGAGACCTACGAGCAGGTGCAGCAGCTGATCGGCAAGGTGCCGGTCTTTGGTATTTGTCTTGGTCACCAGATGATCAGCCTGGCCTGCGGCGCCCAGATGGAAAAGCTTAAGTTCGGTCACCGCGGTGGCAACCAGCCGGTCATGAACCTGGTGAGCCGCCGCGTGGAGATCACCGCGCAAAACCACGGCTTTGGCCTGCTGTTCCCCAGTCTGGGCAAGCTTGTCCCCGAGCTTTCGGGCGGCGAGACCGAGCATGCGGCCGATGGAGATCTGCGCGCCTGGGTGCGCCGCGGAATCGCGCCGGTCGTGATGAACGAGCGCTTTGGTCGCATTCGCCTGACGCATGTGAACCTCAACGACGGCACCGCCGAGGGCATCCAGCTGCTCGACGCCCCGTGTTTCTCGGTCCAGTACCACCCCGAGGCTTCGCCCGGCCCCACCGATGCCCACTATCTCTTTACCGCCTTTACGCGACTCATGGACGGCGAGGAGAACTACCTGGACATCGATACCGCGAAGGACCGCCTTGCCGGCTGGAACTTTGCCGACGATGGTTCCGCCGTTCTACCGAACGGCGGACCGGTCGACGCTGCGGCTGCATCTGGCACATCATCTTGCCGCTCTGCTTCGGACGCGCGGGCATAAGCCCAGCGCGCCCTCGCATCACGGCAACCTGATGCACCAGCTGCACCCTCGCTGACTTTTCCAAAACATTGAGTCAGCCTCTCTAGGAGGTTTTAAACATGCCGAAACGTACTGACATCAAGCGCATCCTCGTTATTGGTTCGGGCCCCACCGTCATTGGCCAGGCCTGTGAGTTTGACTACTCCGGCGCCCAGGCCTGCAAGGTGCTCAAGGAGGATGGCTTTGAGGTCATCCTGGTCAACTCCAACCCGGCGACCATCATGACCGACCCGGGTCTTGCCGACCGCACCTATGTCGAGCCCATCACCGCCGAGTTTATCGAGCGCGTGATCAAGAAAGAGCGTCCGGACGCGCTGCTGCCCACGCTGGGCGGCCAGACCGGTCTGAACGCCGCCGTCGAGCTGGCGAAAGACGGCACGCTCGACAAGTACGGCGTCGAGATGATCGGCTGCGACCTGGCCGCCATCGAGCGTGGCGAGGACCGCAAGCTCTTTAACGAGGCCATGGCCGAGATTGGCCTGGAGGTCGCGCGCTCGGGCTATGCCTACAGCGTGGCCGACGCCGAGGCTATCGCCGAGCGCGTGGGCTATCCCTGCGTACTGCGCCCGAGCTTTACCCTCGGCGGCGCCGGCGGCGGCATCGCGCATACCCACGAGGAGCTCGTCTCCATCGTGAGCCAGGGCCTCGAGCTCTCGCCTGCCCACGAGGTGCTGGTCGAGGAGTCCATCGAGGGTTGGAAAGAGTACGAGATGGAGGTCATGCGTGACCACGCCGGCAACGGCATCATCGTGTGCTCCATCGAGAACCTCGACCCCATGGGCGTGCACACCGGCGACTCCATCACTGTGGCGCCGGCGCAGACGCTCTCCGACCTTGAGTATCAGCGCATGCGCGTGGCCTCGCTCGCCATCTTGGAGAAGATCGGCGTCGAGACCGGCGGCTCCAACGTGCAGTTTGCCGTGAATCCCCAAACCGGCCGCCTGATTGTCATCGAGATGAACCCGCGCGTGAGCCGTTCGTCCGCGCTGGCCTCCAAGGCCACGGGTTTCCCCATCGCCAAGGCCGCCGCTCGCCTGGCCGTGGGCTATACGCTCGACGAGATCGTCAACGACATCACCAAGGCCACGCCCGCCTGCTTTGAGCCCACGATCGACTACTGTGTGGTCAAGGTGCCACGCTTTGCCTTCGAGAAGTTCAAGGGCACCGACCCCACGCTCACCACGCGCATGAAGGCCGTGGGCGAGATCATGGCGATCGGCCGCACCTTTGAGGAGGCCTTTGGCAAGGCCATGCGCTCGCTGGAGGACGGGCACCAGGGTATTTGCGCCGGTGGCAAGGAGGGCGCCGATAAGCTGAGCGACGATGAACTCGCCCAGGCCGTGGGCACCCCGACTGAGCACCGCATCTTCTTTGTGGTCGAGGCCCTGCGCCGTGGCTGGGATGTTGCGCGCATCCACGCCATCTGCGGTATCGATCCGTGGTACCTCAACCGTATCAACGACATGGTGCAGGTCCAGGAGAGCATCCGCGGCCTGCGTGTGGAGGATATCGACGCCGACGCGATGCGCCTGCTCAAACAGTACGGCACGAGCGACGCCGAGATCGCCGCGCTGACCAGCTCGGACGAGCGCTTTGTGCGCGCCTATCGCAAGGGCCTGGGCGTGGTTCCCAGCATGAAGACGGTCGATACCTGCGCTGCGGAGTTCTCGAGCGCCACGGAGTACCACTACAAGACGTACGAGAACATCTACCGCACGAGCCCGGATGCCAAGAAGTGCGTGGCTCCCGACGAGACCACGCCGGCGGACAAGCCCAAGGCGATGATCCTGGGCGCCGGCCCCAACCGTATCGGCCAGGGTATCGAGTTCGATTACTGCTGTGTGCATGCGAGCTATGCGCTGGCGGCCCGCGGCTTTGAGACCATCATGGTCAACTGCAATCCCGAGACCGTCTCGACCGACTACGACACGTCCGACCGCCTTTACTTTGAGCCGCTCACCTACGAGGACGTCATGGATGTCATCGATGTTGAGCGACCCGACGGCGTCGTGGTGACGCTCGGCGGCCAGACCCCGCTTAAGCTGGCGCGCATGCTCGAGGAAAGCGGCGTGAACATCATGGGCACCAAGCCCGATGCCATCGACTTTGCCGAGGACCGCGAGCGCTTTGCCGCCCTGCTCGACAAGCTGGGCATTATGTATCCGCCGGCGGGCCAGGCAACCTCGTTTGAGGAGGCCGAGGCCGTGGCCGCGCATATTGGCTACCCGCTGCTGGTGCGTCCGAGCTACGTGCTGGGCGGCCGCGGCATGATGATCGCCTACGATGCCGAGCATCTGCGCGATTACATGGCCGAGGCTGCGCGCATTAGCCCCGACTACCCGGTGTATCTGGACCGCTTCTTGGAGGGCGCGATCGAGTCCGATGTCGACGCCCTGTGCGATGGCGAAGAGGTCTACATCGGCGGCATTCTGGAGCATATCGAGGAGGCCGGTATTCACTCCGGCGACTCTGCGACCTGCATCCCGCCGTTCAGCTTTAGCGAGAGCCTGCAGGCAAAGCTTCGCGAGACCACGCGCCGCATCGCGATGGCGCTGGGCGTACGCGGCCTGGTCAATGTGCAGTATGCCATCAAGGGCGAGACCGTCTACGTGATCGAGGCAAACCCGCGCGCGAGCCGCACCGTGCCGTTTATCTCCAAGGCCACCGGCGTGCCGCTGGCCAAGTGCGCGGCGCGTATCATGGCAGGCGATTCCATCGCGAGCCTGGGCCTGCCGAGCGACGAGCGCCAGCTGGACTGGTTCTGCATGAAGGAAGCCGTTATGCCCTGGGGTCGTTTCCCGGGCGCTGACGTTATCCTGGGGCCCGAGATGAAGTCGACGGGCGAGGTCATGGGTATCGCTAAGAGCTATCCCGAGGCATACGCCAAGACGCAGCTGGCGATTGACTACAAGCTGCCCGACCCGAGCGCCGGTAAGGTGTTCATTAGCGTGTGCGACCGCGACAAGCGTCATATCCTTTCGGTCGCCCGTATCCTGCGCTACCTGGGCTTTGACATCTGCTCCACCGAGGGTACGGCGCGCGTGCTGCGCGGCGGCAACGTGACCTGCGAGGTCGTGGAGAAGATTAGCGGCCCGCACGACGGCGAGCGCCCCAACATCGGCGACCTCATCGCCGATGGCAAGATTGCGGTAATCATCAACACACCGTACGGCCCGGGTTCGCGTGGCGATGGCTACCTGCTACGTACCGAGGCCGTGCGCCGCGGCGTGACCTGCGTGACCGCGATGTCTGCCGCCAACACCTACGTGAGTGCCATCGAGGCCGTGCGCGAGGACCAGCAGGGTCACGGTAGCGCCAACGACATGGGCATGGACGTCATCGCCCTGCAGGATCTGCCGCAGTACACGGTGTAGTGTGACCTGTCCGGCCGGGGGGGGGGGGGGGGGGGGGGGGGGGGCACGGCGAGAAGGGCGCGACCCCCGGGGCGCGCCGGGGGCACGGCC
>USBA01000062.1 GCA_900552735.1 uncultured Collinsella sp.
CGCCAACCGGGACCTTGGTGAATCACGCCGCCCGAAAGCACGATGACCTCAGGGTCCAGGATGTTAGCAAGCGAGCCTAGGCTGGCGCCCAGCGCAAAGCCGGCGTCATGAATGACCTCGGTCGCCTTTGCGTCGCCTGCGCGGCACAGGTCGTTCACGTCACGGCCAACCGAAGGACGGCTGGGGTCGACGCGGCCAAAACGCTCATCGTACATGCGCCCGATTGATGTTCCGGAAGCAACCGACTCCAGATGGCCGGAACGCCCGCAGGCACAGGGAATGCCGGCGGCAGCCGAGCACTCGATGTGGCCCATATGACCGGCAGCACCATGGAAGCCCTGCATCACGCGGCCGTTCTCGACATATGCGCCGCCGATGCCCGTACCGATGCCCAAACACAAGACGGAGAACTTGCCCTTGCCGACGCCCCAGTGGGCCTCGCCCAGAGCATGAGCCTGCACGTCGCCTACAACGGCAACGGGAAGGCCAAGGTCCTCGCGCAGACGCGGCCCCAACTGAACGCCGGACCAGCCGGGCATGATCTCATTGGCATAAGCAATGGCGCCCGTCTTGGGATCGACGACGCCTGCGGCACCGATACCGACACCGAGAACCTCGACATCGGGATTCGCCTCAAGAGCGGCCTTGATAGACGCCTCGATACGCTGGAAGACGGCCTCGCCGCCCTCCTGGGCCTCGGTAGGAACCTCGGCCTCAAAAACGGGATGGGGCACACTACCGTCAGCCGGGTACTCCATGATGGCAGTCGCAATTTTAGTTCCGCCGATATCGACAGAGCAGACGTACTTGTTCTCCATGTCGCTCTCCTTCGGAGATAAAAACAACTACAGGAAATGCGCCGTCAGGCTAGCCGTCACAGCGCAGTAAAGGTTTTCCAGGTGTCCGAGATCGCCGAGAAACCGTGTGGCCATTGACCTAATGGGTCATGGCCACACGGTTGAACGGCGAGGTCGGGTGCCTGGGAAGCTTTACAGGAGACCGTTGTCCTGAAGGACCTTCCTAATCGCCTCGACGTTCTCGCCGGTCATGGCCTTCACCGGGCGCGGCATGGTCGGGCTGTCGAAGATGCCCATGAGGTTCATAGCGGTCTTGAAGGCGCCGACGCCACCGGCATAGCCCTGGACGCCCGAGGTGACATCCCAGATGTGTGAAATCTCATTGAGGCGATCCTGCTCGGCCTTGACGGTAGCCCAGTCACCAGCCTGAGCGGCCTTCCACTGACGAACGTAGCCCTCGGGCTCAACGTTGGCGAGACCCGGGACAGAGCCGTCGGCGCCACCGAGGTAAGCGCCGTCGACGACGACCTCATGGCCGGTAAGGATGCTCATCGGATGGCCGTTCTTCTCGTTCTCCTGAATGAGGTAGCGGAACGAGATGTCATCACCCGAGGAATCCTTGACGCCGGCCAGGACGCCCTCGGCGCCGAGCTTAGCAAGGAGCTTCCAGGGGAGCTTGGTGTGAACGCACACGGGAATGTCATAGGCAAAGATGGGCAGGTCGAGCTCCTCGTGCAGGATGCGGAAGTGCTCCTCGACCTCGGTCATGCCCTGCAGGGCATAGAACGGGCAGGTGGCGACAAGCGCATCGGCACCCAGCTCCTGAGCGACCTTGCCGTGCTCGATCATGCGCTCGGTCTCGGTGTCGATGATGCCGACCAGAACAGGCACGCGGTGGTCGACGATGCGCACGGCCTCGGCGACAATCTGGCGACGGCGCTCGTCGGTGGAGAAGACGACCTCGCCCGAGGATCCCAGGAAGAACAGGCCATCGACGCCGGCATCGATCATGCGGTTGATGCTGCGCTCAAAGGAGGCAACATCGAGCTGGTGGTCTTCGGTATCGGGAACAACGACGGGAGGGATAACGCCGGTGAATTTCTGAGTTGCCACAAGAATCTCCTTAGTTGTCTGGCGAGCGGCCCTATGCCGCCCACTCTTGTTGGCAGTGTCCAGGCCGTCTAGGCCAAAGAACACGGGTAGAACGTTTGGTTAAAAAAGTCGATGACTTCGTTTTCGAACGCGTTGATGCGCTCATGAGCGTATTTGGCATAGATGATATGCCTCCGGTCACACTCAAGACCGTTGAATACGGCAAACTGGCCCTTGGGATCACTCACGGCATCCATGAGCGATGTGCCCATGAGCACCGATCCGCGCACCCGAGACGACAGCGCCTCGAGACCGCCGGGAAGCGGATTGGCAACCGCCGTGCAAGCGAGGCCCCGCTCGTCCAGAGCAGAAACCGCCAGCGCAACACCGCCGCCAAGGCCCTCGCCCCACGCAAAAATGCGGTCGGGGTCCATGCCATCAAGATTGCGCGCAACCTTCGCCATCGCGCAACCCCAACGGACGCGCTCGACAAAAGCGGGTGAAGCAATCCCCCGCTGCAGGTCGTCCGCACCAGCAACATCGTCATCCAGCGCGAGGACGGCATACCCCATGGCGGCAAATCTCGTCATGTGATGCCAGCCGCGCACAGGCCGATCGATGTCATGGAACATCAGGCACAGCGGCACGCGCTCAGATACTCGGGCACGACCGACAGGCTCAATCAAACGAGCGTGGACCGCATCGTCACCGAGCTTAAAGGAAACCTCCGAGTAACGGGCGCAAGGGTTAACAAAGTCAATTGCCGTAATGGCCAGGCCTTGAATCTCAAGATTCGAAGCGCATGTCTCTAAATCAGAAACATCTGCTTGGACATCACCGTGCCAGTCCTGATATTCTGCGAGCCTTGACGAAACCGTTCCAGGAATTCCCACGAGCCCGGGGACTATCAGCTCGTCAACATTGCTCTCGCACTTAGACATGAGCCTCCCCTCCCTCACAGAAAAACGGAATGATCAGATCGTCAAAATCCTGAATCTCCTCGTGGCCAAAGCCTTCAAAGAACTCATGACGCTTTTCATAGGTCAGGTTGTTATAGACCGCAAACTGCGTCGCTGGCGGACAGACGGTATCGGCTGTGCCGGTGCCAAACAGCACGGGGCATTTGACCATAGGGGCAAAGTTCTTGGAATCGAAGTACGCCAGCTTGGCATAGGCTTCGTCGATACGAGTCGAGTCCTCGTCAAACCAGCGAGACCAATAGCGCAGGCCCTCGTAGGCAATGTCGTCGGCATCCAAATCCCAGACCAGGCGGAAATCCGACAGGAAGGGATAGAGGATGGCGGCGCGATTGATAAGCTCGCTGTTAAGTGCACAGGTCGCAATGCCCAAACCGCCGCCCTGCGACGCGCCGTTCACAAACACACGGGCAAGATCGATGCCCTCGAGCTCGCGAACGATGCGGCACAGGATGCGAATATCTTGGTGCAAGCGGACATAGTAGAGGTTGGCCGGATCGCCGTCGATACCGGCGACGATATGGCCCGCGACCGTCGTGCCCTCAAATCCACCAATGTCCTCGGAGGGGCCTCCTTGGCCAGGACAATCGAGAGCAATGAGCGCCATGCCCATGCCCGCAAACGACGCCTGCTCAAACCAGCTGCGGCTCGCACCCGGATACCCATGGAACTGAAGTACCAATGGCACCAGCTCGTCCGAGACGGGTTTAAGGTACTTGGCATGCAGGCGTGCACCACACATGCCGGTATACCAGAGGTCGAAAAACCGACAGGTCGCGGAATCCGCAACCGAAGCCGCCTCAATCGCGTAGTCGAGCTCGACGGCGTCGGCCTCGGCCATGCGGTCCTTCCAAAAGAGATCGAAATCCGATGGACGGGGCATAGCGCCTCGATATTCACCAAATTGCTGTTGTAGCTCCTGAGCACTTGGCATGGCTCGTGAACCCAACCTTTCGAAATCGCAACGGAGGTGCGCCCGGCAAGGGAACCGGGCGCACGGGAGGGAAAGCGAGGCTACTCGCCGAGCTTGGGATGCAGCAGCGACGGCGCAGCGCCGAGCAGCATCTTGGTGTAGGGGTCCTGGGGGTGCTGGAAAACCTGCTTGGCCTCGCCCTGCTCAACGATCTTGCCGCCATTCATAACGATGATGTCGTCAGAGATATAGCGGACCGTCTGGATGTCATGGCTGATGAACACCATGGCCAGGCCGAGCTCCTTCTTAAGGTCGGTCAGCAGGTTCAGAATCTGCGCGCGGACCGAAACGTCCAGAGCCGAGGTGGGCTCGTCGGCGATGATGGCATCGGGGTTCAGCGACAGGGCACGCGCGATAGCCACGCGCTGGCGCTGGCCGCCCGAAAGCTGGCCGGGAAGAACCTCGGCGGCGGAGCTGGGCAGACCGGTGAGCTCCAAGAGCTCCTTGACGCGCTTCTCCTGCTCGGCCTCGGTACCCAAGTTGTGGACGCGCATGGGGTCGAGCAGCTGCTCGCGAACGACCATGCGGGGGTTGAGCGCCGTGGCCGGGTTCTGGAACACGACCGAGATGACGCGACCCATGTGGCGACGGTCCTCGGCGGTACGCTTGGTAACGTCCTTGCCCTTAAAGTAGACCTTGCCGCTCGTGGGGGCCTGCAGGCCGCACATGACGTTGGCGGTGGTTGACTTTCCGCAACCGGACTCGCCGACGATGCCGATCGTCTGGCCGGGCATGAGCTTAATCGTTACACCCTGGACGGCGTGAACCAGGTTGGGGTGCAGAATCGAGCCGGTACGGGTCCTAAAGGTGACGTGGACGTCATCAAGGAAGATGATCGGCTCGACGCCGTTGACTGCGGTCTCGCTCATCTACATCACCTCCGCGTGAGGGGTCAAACCATTTGCCTTGAGCACCTCGTCGGGGAGCTCGGAATAGAAGTGCTCGGTGCCGGGCACGCTCTTGAAGACCGGACGGGTGTCCAGGCCAATGCGCGGATGGCTCGAGCGGGGCGCGAAGCGATCGCCCTTGGGGAAATCGCGCGGGCTCGGAACGGCGCCGGGCACCTGGTGCAGACGACCCGAACCGCTCTCGATGGACAGAACGGAGCCCAGAAGACCGCGGGTGTACTCGTGGATCGGGTTAGTGAGCAGCTCCTTGGTGGGCGCCTGCTCGATAACCTGACCGGCGTACATAACCGTGATGTTATGGGCGACCTCGGCGACCAGCGCCAGGTCATGCGAGACGAAGATCATGGCAAAGCCGAGCTTGGCCTGAAGGTCGTTGAGCAGCTTGATGACCTGCTTCTGGACGGTAACGTCCAGAGCGGTCGTGGGCTCGTCGCAGATGACCAGCTTGGGGTCGCGGGTAAGGGCCATAGCGATCAGAACACGCTGACGCTGGCCACCGGAAAGCTCATGCGGGTAGCTCTCGAGCGTACGCTTGGGGTCGAGGCCCACGAGCTCCAGGAGCTCCTCGGCGCTGCGGGTGCCGCCGCGCTTGGTGAGCTGCTTCATCTGGGCAGAGATGAGCATGGAGGGGTTGAGCGAGGACAGGGCGTCCTGATAGACCATAGCGATATCGGTACCGCGCAGGCCGAACCACTCCTTCTTGCTCATCTTGAGCAGGTCGCGGCCCTCCCAGAGGACCTCGCCGGAAAGGTGCTCGTCATCGTCGGTCAGGCCCATGATGGCCAGCGTGGTGATGGACTTACCGCAACCGGACTCGCCCACCAGGCCCATGGTCTGACCAGGACGGACGTCAAAGTTGACATGGTCGACGACGTTGATATCACCGTGATGCTCAAACTGGATGCAGAAATCGCGGACCGAAAGAATCGGCTCAACGGACTCGTCGGGCACATGGCGGTCGTTACGCTTGAGCTCGACATCGCGCAGGGCGCCAAGACGGGCGGACAGGGACTGAGCCTGCTCCTTGTAGGCACGAACGGGGTCAGAGACCAGCAGGTCGGCCTCGCGACGCTTGGAGGAATCGGTCGGATCCAGGGCGGCGGAGGGAGCGGCAGCCATAGCGTCGGTAATGCCCTCGGAGAGGATGTTGAGCGCCAGGCAGGTGATCATGATGGCCAGACCCGGGAACAGTGCCTGCCACCAACGGCCAGCGAGCACGCCACCGCGAGCGTCGGCGAGAATGTTGCCCCAGGTAGCGGTGGGCTCCTGGATGCCGGCGCCGATGAAGGTCAGCGAGGCCTCGAAGATGATGGCGTCGGCGACCAGGGTAACGGTGAAGACCATAATCGGAGCGATGCAGTTGCGCAGAACATGCTTGATCAGAATCCACGGAGCCTTGGCGCCGGAAACGATGACCGCGCGGACATAGTCCTCGCCGTACTCGGACACGATGTTGGCGCGCACGATACGGGCGATCTGCGGGGTGTACATAAAGCCGATCGCAAAGATGATCGACGGCACGGAATTGCCCAGGATGGAAACGAAAACGGCTGCGAGGGCGATACCCGGGATGGACATGATGATGTCCAGGATACGCATGATCGTCTCGGAAACGGCCTTGCGCGAAACCGCTGCAAGAGCGCCGACAACGGAACCACAGACCAAAGCCATAGCGGTAGCACCAAAGCCGATGATCAGCGAGTAACGTCCGCCGTAGAGCATGCGCGAAAGGATGTCGCGGCCCTTGTCGTCGGTACCGAAGATAAACCCGTTGCCGGGAGCCTGGCGAGCCGTAAAGATCTCGACCGGGCTATAGGGGGCAAGAAGGGGCGCCAGAATCGCAGTCAGGGCGACCAGCGCCAGCACGACGGCGGCTATCTTAGAAGACAGCGTCATCTTCTTCCAGCCACCGAGCTTGAGCCCCTTGGAGGCAGCCTTCTCGAGCTGCTCGGTTTGCTTCTCTCGAATCTTTACCATAATCTACACCGTCCTGATGCGCGGGTTGATGAGCAGGTAGAGCATGTCAACCACGATGTTGATGATGATGAAGGCAAGAGCAACGACGATAACGACGCCCTGAACCAGGTTCGCCTCGTTGCCCTGAACGCCCTGCAGAATCGCGGTGCCCATGCCGGGGAGGTTGAAGATAACCTCGATGACGACGGCGCCGCCCATGAGGTAGCCGATCTTAAGACCGAGGGTGGTGACCGGGGTGATCAGCGCATTGCGAAGAACGTTGATGCCGACGACGACCTTCTCGGGAACGCCGGCGCCGCGAGCCATACGGACATAGTCCTTGTCGAGCTCCTCGACCATGGCGGTACGCACGATACGAGTCATCTGGCCCGTCAGCGGAAATGCCAAGGCGATAGCGGGCATGATCATACGTCCCAGATAGCCAACAGGATTCGTGGTGAAGTGAGGCAGAGCACCCGATGCCGGGAGCACCTTAAGGTAGGAAGAGAACAGCAGGATCAACAGAACGGCAAGCCAGAACGACGGGGTTGCCAAGCCGGCGATGGAAAAGACGCGGATCACTTGGTCCGGCCATTTGTCGCGATAGAGTGCCGCGATGACGCCGAGCAAAAACGAAACGACCGCACCGATGGCAAGACCGATGAAGGTCAGCTGCATCGTGACGGGCAGGGCCGTGGAGATGCGCTTGGCAACGGAGTTGCGAGCAGCACCATAGGTGCCCATGTCGCCATGGATCAAATCGCCCATATAGCGCACGTAGCGCACAGGCCAGGGGTCGTCCAGACCATACTTCTCATGGTACTCGGCAACCGCCTCGGGCGAGGCACCGTCACCCAACGCCGTGTAGGCGGGGTCGGTCTTGGAGAACGACATAAGGAAGAACACCAGGACGGTGACGCCCAATGCCATGATCGGCAGCGCCACAAGACGCCTTCCAATCAAACGTAGCAAGTTGTTCACGTTCTCTCCCCTTTCTTTTGTCGGTAGGACCAACTGGTATATGAGTACGGATACTCATTACAAGACCCGAGCGACATCGTTGCCGCCCGGGTCTTTGTTTCAACTATGAGGATACGGTCCCAACGGCCGACATCCTGCATACAGACTCAAGCGAGTCTTACGCCTTGACGGTCGCGACGCCCCTGAAGGACATGCTCGTCGTGCCGATGCCCTTGAAGCCATCGAGGGCCTCGCCGTTGGGCGCAGTGGACGGATCGTCCCAGGAAGCGGAGACGGTCTTGACGTGGACAACGGGGTACAGAACGGCGTTGTCGGCAATGATGTCGAAGCACTCGTTCCACTTCTTCTGCTGCTCATCGCCCTCAGCGGCAAGAGCCTCGTCCATGAGACCGTGGAGCTTCTGCCACTCAGCGGACTCCTTCCACGGGCAACGGGTCTGCATCCAGACGTTGTCGCCGTACCACCAGTTGAGCAGCAGGTCGGGGTCGGCGCCGAAGCAGGAAGGATCGCCAGGGGCAAGGAGGATATCGTAGGCCTCGCCGCCGTCGATGGCAGCGTAGGTGGCCGGCGAGGTATCGGTCTGGATGGTCACCTCGAAGCCGAGAGCGTCGAGGTCGTTCTTGACCTGGGCGGCCATGCCCTTAATCTGCTCGTTATCGGTGGTGCGCAGGGTGATGGCACCCGGGGTGATGCCGGACTCCTCGATGAGCTTCTTAGCCTTCTTGGCGTCGGTCTTGTACACCGTGGAAGCCTCATGATAGTTGGTGAAGCTCTTGGGCAGGTAGCAGCTGGCAGCGGTGGCAAGGCCGGCGAAGGTGTTGCTAACCATCTTCTCGGTGTCGAGCGCATACATAACAGCCTGACGGACCTTGACGTCGTTCCAAGGCTCCTTGGCGACGTTGAACATGATGAAGCGGGTACCGAAACCCTGAACGTTATCGATCTTGCAGCCGGCGCTCTCGAGCTGGTCGACGGCGTCAGCGGTAACGAGCTCCATAACGAGCGTGGAGCCCTCCTGCTGAGCGGTAACGCGAGCGGTGGGGTCGGTCAGGATGCTGTACTGGATCTTCTTATCCTCGGCAGCATACTCACCGTTGTACTCGGGGTTGGGAACCAGGGTGATCTCGGTATCGGAGATAGAGTCGTACATCCAGGGGCCGGAGCCGATCGGCTGCTTGGCGCGATCCTCCTCGGTCTGGGTGGCCGGGGTAACGCGGATGATGGCAAGACGATCCTTGAGCAGAGAGAAGTTGGGGACCTTGGTCTTGACCGTCACGGTGCTGGCGTCCTTAGCCTCGATGGACTCGAAGGGCTGGAAGAACGGAGCATAGGTAGCGGAAGCGGCGCAAGCGGTGTAGGAGGCAACGACATCGTCAGCGGTGACCTCGGTGCCATCGGAGAACTTGGCGCCCTTGCGGATGGTAACCTCGAAAGTGGTGTCGTCCACAGACTTGGGGTCGTCGGTGGCGAGCTCGTTGAAGGTGCTGTAGTCGTGGTAATCGATGCCGTAGAGGCCCTCGACGACGTGCCAGTTAGCACCCAGGCCCACAGCGGAGCCGGTGCTGGCGGGGTCGAAGCTGGACGGAGCGTAAGCGGAACCAGCGGTGATCACGCCGCCGCCACGGTTGGCGGAATCGGTGGAACCGGAAGCGGAACCCTCGTCGCTAGAGCTGCCACCGCAGCCGGTGAGACCAAGCCCTGCGACAGCAGCGACGCTGCCGGTGAGGCCGAGGAACGAACGCCTGGACATACCCTTGTTGATGATGGCCATGTCTTCTCCTATCAATAGAGAATCTTACCCGGGAGCACCTAGACTTGCCCCCGCGCAACTTGCGGACGATATATACCTTACCTACCGACAAACCCAACTTGGGTGCCGCGCTCGGCGACCGATACATACATACGCTTGAACGGTATTTACTACCGTTCACCGAATTCATTGACAAACGATTCGACAGACAGTATGTATCGGCGAGGTGAGATATCAGTCTTCGTCAACCCGCAGGATAGCAGGGTTATTCACCATGGCTAGTCAAACGTTTTAGCGTTAATAAAACCCGAAATCAGCAGGTAATCGCCGCGAAATAAATGATTGAAAATCAGCCAATCATGTATATCAGTTGTTTAGAAGCGCGTTTAGTTTTCGGAACGGCTGGCCGATGCCTGGGCGCGCTCGGCATTCCATGCAACAAGTGCCTCGTGGACCGCTTTGGCGACATCGGCCGGAACGCCTCGAACTTCCGCAATCTCCTGCTCGCTTGCCGCGCGCAAACGCTTCATCGAGCCAAAATGGCGCATAAGGGCACGTTTTCTGGTGGGTCCCACGCCCGGAACGTCGTCAAGCACCGAAACCGTCATAGCCTTATCGCGCAACTCGCGATGGAACGTAATCGCAAATCGGTGGGATTCATCGCGAACCTGCTTGATCAGATAAAGCGAAGCGGAGCCGGTCGGCAGCACGACGGGGGTCTCGTCCCACGGCACGAAAACTTCCTCATCGGCCT
>USBA01000063.1 GCA_900552735.1 uncultured Collinsella sp.
GCGGCATCGAGCACGTCCTTGGCAAAGCCGTTGGCGCTCATGGAATTACGGATGGTCTTGCGACGCTGAGCAAATGCGGCGTCAATCACGCGGGCCACGAACTCGCGATCGAGTCCTTCGGGCACCACGCCGTCAGCACGGTCGATACGCACGACGGCCGAGTCCACGTGCGGCGCCGGCATAAAGCAACGCGGCGGCACCTCAAAGCGACCCGTAACCTGCGCATACAGGCCCAGCTTTGCCGTATAGCCGCCATAGGTCTTGTTGCCCGGCGTTGCGGCAATGCGATCGGCAACCTCCTTTTGAACCATGACGACGGCGCGCTTGAGCGCGGGCATCGTCTGGAAGAACTGAAGGATGATCGTCGCCGCCACGTTATAGGGCAGATTCGCGACAAACACCGTGGGTTCACCACCGGCGGCCTGCTTAATCTGCTCCAGCGTCACCTTGAGCGCGTCGCCCATGATAAAGCGGAAGTTGGCATAGTCGGCGGCGTGGGCATCGAGCACCGGCTCGAGCTCGGGATCGGCCTCGATCGACGTGACGCACGCCGCCTCCTGCAGCAGCGCAAGCGTGAGCGTACCAACGCCCGGACCAACCTCGAGCACGCGCTCATCGCCCGCAAGCTCGGAAAGCTCGCAAATGCGCTCAATTACATGGTTGTCGATCAGGAAGTTCTGGCCCAGGCGATGCTTGGTCGCAAGGCCAAACTCCTCCAGCAGCTCCCTTGTTGCCGTGGGGTTTGCCAAAGGCGAAGTTGTCATAGTTGCCTCCTTAGCATGGTGGCGGCGTCTTGAAACAAAAGGGCATGGACCGTTGCGGCCATGCCCTTACATCTAAACAGTAAATTGCCGATATGGCGCGCGGCGTCTTAGCCCAGACGCGGGAACAGCGGCTCGCCCTTCTCGACGGGCTGACCACCTGCAAGCAGGCCCCAAGCGCAAATGCCCTTGAGGTCGTCGGTCGCGGCCTCGTCCTCGCAGGACAGGCGGCGCAGGGCCTCGGCAGAGGTCTGGGGCATGAGCGGCATCAGCAGGTGAGCGGCAATGCGGATGGCCTCGAGCAGGTTGTAGATCACAAACGCCAGCTCGTCAGCCTTGGCCTCGTCCTTGGCAAGCGCCCAGGGCTCGGAGTCCTCGATGTAGTGGTTGGCGGCGTGGATGAGCTCCATGACCTCGTCCTTAGCTCCACCGTAATCGAGCACGTCCATCTTGGCCATGTAGCGCTCGACCAGACCATCGGCGATCTTTGCCAGCGGGTTGTCGAACGCATCGAACGATGCGGGCTTGGCGGGCGCGCAACCATCAAAGTACTTGCCGCTCATGTTGAGCGAACGTGAGATGAGGTTGCCCCAGCTGTTGGCCAGGTCGGCGTTGTAGACCTGCTCCATGCGATCGAAGCTGATGGCGCCGTCGGTACCGGGGACGACGTCGGTCATGAAGTAGTAGCGATAGCCCTCGACGCCCAGCATGTCGATAACGTCCTGCGGAGCGATGGCGTTACCGCGGCTCTTGGACATCTTCTCGGCCTTGCCAGTCTCGGCATTGCGCACGGTCAGGAAGCCGTGGGCAAAGACGTGCTCGGGCAGGGCCTCACCGATGGCCATGAGCATGGCGGGCCAAATGACGCAGTGGAAGCGGATGATGTCCTTACCCACGATGTGGAACTGCGCGGGCCAGCGATAGGCCAGCTCGGCACGTGCCTCGTCGGTGTCGACACCGTAGCCGACGGCCGTCATGTAGTTGAGCAGCGCATCGAACCACACGTAGGTCACGTGGCCCTCGTCAAACGGGACCTGAATGCCCCAGTCAAAGCTCGTGCGGCTCACGGAAAGGTCGTTAAGGCCGCCCTCGACAAAGCTGCGCACCTCGTTCATGCGGAACGCAGGCTCGACAAAGTCGGGGTGCTCGTCGTAAAGCTTGAGCAGCTTGTCCTGGAAGGCGGAAAGCTTAAAGAAGTAGGACTCCTCCTGCACGCGCTCAAGCGGACGGTGGCAGTCGGGGCACAGGTGCTGGCCGACGCTGCCGTACTCCTCGTCGCCCTTCTGGACCTGCGTATCGGTGAAGTAGGTCTCGTCAGGCACGCAATACCAGCCGTCGTAGCTGCCCTTATACAGGTAACCGGACTCCTTCATGCGCTCCCACAGGTACTGCACGGCATGATGCTGGCGCGGCTCGGTGGTGCGAATGAAGTCATCGTTGGAAATCTCGAGCTTGCTCCAAAGCTCCTTGAAGTGCGGAGCCTGGCTGTCGGTCCACTCCTGCGGCGTCATGCCATGCTTGGCTGCGGCCTCGGCGACCTTCTCGCCGTGCTCGTCCATGCCGGTCAGGAACTTAACGTTGTAGCCAGCGGAGCGGCGATAGCGAGCCTGAACGTCGGCGATGATGGTGGAATAAGCCGTGCCCAGGTGCGGATCGGCGTTGACGTAGTAGATGGGCGTCGTGATAAAGAACGAAGGCTTGCTTTGATCCATGGGGTTTGTCCTCCAGAAAAACGTTGCATACAGGGGATGATTCTAGCGCAAGGGCTGGATATCCTCCATCTATTGCATATCGAGCACCATGGCATAGACATCGCGCTTGCGGCGCGAATACTTCTGAGACAGGCGCTTGGCCACCGCAGAGGCGGGCTCCCCCTCCTCGAGCGCGGCGCGGATATCCTCGCGCAGGGCCTCGTCGGGATCCGCTGCCGCGGCGCCAACCGGTACGATGCCAGCCTCCTCGTCCTCGCTCGGCGGCGCGATGACCAGCGCAATCTCGCCCTTTACCTCGCCGCGAGCACGCAGCTCCTCGGCGAGTTGGGCAGCGGGCCCGCGCAAGACCTCCTCGTGCAGCTTGGTGAGTTCGCGGCAGACGGCAACCTCACGCTGGGGAAAGACCTCCGCCACGGCCTCGAGCGTCGCCACGATGCGATGTGGAGACTCGTAGAAGATGAGCGCGCCGGGCACTACGGCAAGGCGCTGCAAACGGCGCACGCGGTCACCGTGCTTTCGGCCCAAAAAGCCCTCGAAGAAAAAATGCTCGCAGGGAATGCCGGACGAAACGAGCGCCGTGACGCAAGCAGAGGGCCCGGGAATAACTTCTACGGGCACATCGGCCTCACGCGCTGCCTCGACCAGCGCCTGACCGGGATCGGACACACTCGGCATGCCGGCGTCCGAGGCAAAGGCGAGGGTCTCCCCCGCCAGCAGACGGTCGACCAGGCCGGCGGCGCGGCTGGCGATCACATTCTCGTCGCAACGGACAAGCGGCTTGGAAATGCCCAGGTGCATCAGCAGCTTTGACGTCACACGCGTGTCTTCGCAGCAAATGGCATCGGCGGCGGCAAAGGCCTCGCCAACGCGCGGGGACAGGTCACCCAAGTTGCCGATGGGCGTGCCGACCACATAGAGTTTGCCCGTATGGGCGCTGTTTTGCGTCATATCAACCTATTCAATCATGCCGCGCTCGAGCGTACCGAGCGCCGCGCGGGCGTCCCATGCTGCAATACGCTTCTCGGTCTTCCACGTTTGGAAGAACCAACCGGCAGCCGGCGCAAACGAAGCCAGCTGGTTAGCGATAAACACACGCTCGTAGGCATTGCGTCCCTCGGGCGTAACCGACGAGTTGGCAAAGATCGCCGCGCCCGACCATTCGCCCACCAGCACGGGGAACCCAGTCGAGATCGCTTCTTTAAGCTCGCGCTTGTTACGCGAAATCGCCGTCGTCAGCCCGCGGGGGCTCGTGATGTCGAGCGCATACTCGTCGCGGTAATGGTACAGGTGAAGGTCCATGTAGACGTTCTTATACTTGGCGCCGCGCATAAAATGTTTCCATTCGCTGGGATGCCCCGACGACGAGAAGACGACGATCTTATCCTCGGGCATATACGAACGGACGAGCTCGTAGGCATCGCGATAGAAATTGCGCAGGTAGTGGGCCGGAATGCCATCCGTCATGGTAAAGAGACTCTTGCGGACGCTCATCTGCGGCGTGTCCAGCAGCTCAATGCCCAGCAGGCTCTCGGCCTCGCCGTAGCGATCGGCCAAGCGCTCGAGCACGTCGAGTGCGACATGACGGCCGTTGGTGGACGAATGCCATTCGGCAACAGCCTCCGGCGTGGTGGGCGAATCGTTGGAATCGCCCTGGCCACCGGGCACAGTTGCCAAATCGAGCAGCACGCGGATGTCGTACTTGGCTGCCCACTCAATTGCACGGTCGATGTAGTCGACAACCGAGATGTAGGACGCATCGGACTCCTGCGAGCCAAAGGCATACCAGGGCACCGGCAGACGCACGGCATTGAGACCGATCTGCGCCATGCGGCAAAAATCGTCCTCACTCACAAACGTCTCGTAATGACGGCGCATGCGCTCGTTATAGGCGGCGGTGCCCATGGCCTCCTGCAGCTCGGCCGCATTGGATGCACCGGTCGCCGCGTATAGCGACGGGGTCACCCAAGGCTCGGGAATAAACCAGCCAGAGAGATTAACGCCGAGTATCCTCTCCATCACTGCCCCCTTCGGATCGTGCAGGCCAAACCTGCATCGTATTGCATAGGAAAAGTATCGTTTTGAGTATACCCGCGCGTGCGGACAGACGACCGAACGGTCTGTAAAGTGGCGCAAAAGCGGGAGGAATGTCTGGGGCGAGCGGGGTCAAGATGACGTACCGAGATGCGCATACACGCCGAGGGCAGGCGCCGGAAAGCGCATTCCATTCTTTCGCTCAATAATGGGATGCGCTTTCCGCGGGTCCACATAAAAGAAAAGGACCCCTTTGCAGAGGTCCTAGTCAATTCAAGGTGGCGGGGAAGGGAATCGAACCCCTGACACGAGGATTTTCAGTCCTCTGCTCTACCAACTGAGCTACCCAGCCATTTGAGGTGTGCCTTGTTTCAAGGCTTGATTAGTATAACCAAGGACGCGCTCCGGTCAACCGAGAATTTGAAAAAAGTTTTTGAGCACGGCGCCAGCCACAAGGCCGACCCTATAGAACAGCACGTTAGAGACATCAACCCACCGCAAGAAGTTTTTCGCTCAAGGCTGCACGGGCAAACTCACTTGGCGTCATTCCTTCAGCCGCCGCCCGACGACGAATCGCCTCCTTCATCCCTAGGGGAATCTTGACCGATAGCGTTGCCGTCCCTTCGCTTGAGAGCGGAGGCCGCCCGTGCACGATCCCCCCAACGGTATGCTCGCCGTCCGGAAACCCGCCATGCTCGTACGACTCGCACCACGCGTCAATCATTTCATCCGTTACAACCTGACCATTGGCAGCCGTATACGCCTTGCTCATCATCGACCCCTCTGCCGAGCTTGCTCGATCTCTTGCCAGAATTTCTTCTGAACCGGAGACAGGGCATGAATAATGAGCCATCCACGAATTAGTTCGACTGCAACAAGTTCCATACTTCGACCATCTGGAAGCCATCCAATGGCAAGCCATCTCGGCGGCTCGTCCTCCGACTCGCGGCGAATGCACTCAGTAACCGCGAACCAGGCACCAAGCACTTTCTTTTCCGTCAAGTGTTTTTTTGGCGTTGGGATGGATCTCAACATCCATGCATCTTCTCCTCCATCTTACCCAATTTCGTATGACGAAAGTCCGCTGTCGCCAATTCTTACGCCGGCACTTGTTGAAAGGCGGGAGGTGTAGCGAGGATTGAAGGGCGTTCCAGCACCGCCCAGGCACCGGGACAGGAACACATGCGCCAAGGACGGACGTTTTCGTAGCATGCGAGGATGCTGCCGTTGCGGTCGATAAAAGCAATGTCGATGGGGTAGGCCATAAAGCAGGTGTGGACCGAAGAGCAGCGTGGGAACGCCATGACGAGCGGCAACCCGTTGGCGGCAATCGGAGACCGTCCCAGCATGCCGCGCAGGCGCACGGCAAACGACTCCGCCACCACAAACTCGGCAGGCGCCCAACCCAGCCTGTTGAGCGCCCGCGCGTAGGCAATGTAGGATGAGGCCGCGGTCACATAACCACCCCCGGACGCCACGGATCGACCGTCACTGCGCGCTCGTGCGACAACTTTGCCGGTGCCCCCAGCGAAACGCCGGCGATGCCGAGCGAGCTCGGCCACGGCTCGTAGCGCATGGTACAGGTATAGGTCCTAAACGTGCCGGAGAGCGAAAGCAGACCGCCATCCGATGTCGTCGCACCCTGCTCGCTCGAGACCTCAATCTGCAAGTCATAGCCTTCCATGGCATGTTGGATCTGAGCCTGAACGGTCGCGGAGGCATCGATGGAGCTGTCATCGCCCTCCCCGCTCGGCGCCACGGCATGCGCTAGCACGATATCGGGCACCACGCGATCGAAGCGCGCGACCGCGTCGGCAAAGACCATGACGTTGTACACGATAAGCGCCAGAACCAGCAGGACGGGCGTGACCACGGCCATCTCGACCGTCGCCTGGGCGCGCTCCTCGCACAGGCGCGTGCGGATGCCCATTACGACCCACCGCCCAGGGCACCCGCCAGTGTGGCGACATCGACGGTAAGTGGGATGGAACCGCCGCCGGGCAGCGGAATCTCCGCAAGCGTGAACACCGTGCCGCTGATGGTGCGCTCGACTTGATATTCCAGCGCCTCGCAAAGCGCCTTGGGGTCGGTCACGCCCAGCGGAATACTTCGTAGCTTGTCCTGCACTTTAGAAAGACCTGTGATGTCAGACCCCGGGCTCTTGATGACATTGGCGGTGTCGGTCAGTACCGGCTTTCGTAGGCGCAAGTCGCACGGCTCCAAGCCCAGCGCCGCCACGGACGCCGAAACGGTATCGCCGAGCCACGACGCAATGGAGCCCAACGCACCGCTGCCCCCTCCCAAGCCATCGATCATCTCGCCCATGAGCTCGTCAGCCGAGCCTTGGATGTCTCCGTATCCCACAAGCAGCCGTCCCCAAACATCCATGACGCCATCGAGTACACCGGCAACACCGCCCGAACGCTCCTCCAACGTCGAGAAAAACCGCGAGAGAACGTTGTTCTGCGCCGTCGCGTCATCGGGTGCCAGCACCGCAGCAGAGATAGCACCGCGCTCGCCAAGCCTGACCGCCGCGTTAAACGAAGAGCTGAGCTCATCGGGGCTCGAAATGGCACCCGAAACCGCAAAGGCGACCACGCCATTGCGACCGGGCGGAGCGATACGCGGACGCTCGCCCGAAAGCGCTTTAATGGCCTCGTCAAACGCATTGCCCGCACGGTCAGCCTCGTCCTCGGTCTGGCGCATGAGCTCGAGCTCTTTGTTGCGGCATTCGACGTAGTCTTCCAGAGCGCCTTTGAACTCATCAAAGTGGTACTCGAAGCCGTTTTCGATAGAAGTCGAAGGAGCCGCAACGGCGCCGAGCGACGAAACACCAAAATGGCATCTGTTGCATTTGTCCTGCCCGTCATAAGCAGCGACCGAGGCTAGCCCGCCTGGCGTCCCTTTCTTATAGTTGGGGCAGCTCGTTCCATAATGCAGATACGTTTTGCCATCGTTGGTACTAGTTGGCCACGCCGCATCGGTATAGAGTTCCGTCGCTCGCACCTCGTCAGTGTTGCGCGGCAACAACGGAATATAGGAAGTGGTCCGGTCTCCGTCTTCGGTTATATATGCGCGATTGACCTCTGCGCTCGCATAGGTATAGAACGCCTTGCGCGCCGCCGACTCCGCCTTCGTCTCGACGCTTGAGCCTTGAGGCGCCTCGTTTGCAAGGCGCAAGCGGTAATAGGCCTTCGCGCGATCGAGCGCCACTTGCGGCTCCCATGTGACGCTCGAGGCATAGTGCGGATTCTCAATATCCGAAAGCTTCGCCAAACTCCTCGCGCGTTCCCACATGCATGAGCAACTGCCGACCGAAGCCGGATCCGACCCGCCGCAATCCGCAAGCCAGGCGCGCTCTTTTGCTTTCGCCGTCTCCTCCGAGGCCTTCTGCAGCTCATCTGCTGCGCGTTCCAGATCTTTCGATGTGTCTTTAATGACATCGGTCGAGATCTCGGACCCCTCGAGCGCAACGAAATCCGACTCGGACGTCCTGGGCACGGCAAGCGCCGTACCGGTATAGGTCGCACCCTCGGTATCCTGCGCCGACACGGCCTGCGTAGCTCGCGCGGCAACCAGATACGGTAGAGCCGTCTCGATTTTCTGCAGGCCCTTGGAGGCGCTTTTGGCAAACTTATTGCGCGTTTTAATGATCTCGATCCCCGTGTCGACCATATCGCCCGCGGCAAGCTCGGCACCCGGAATAAGGATGGCGACCAAGCCGGTGCCGATCGTGGCAAACCCCGCTAGGCCCAAGCTCAATATGCTCGCATCCACCACTGTCGCAGCCGTATGGTAGGACGCCACCACATTGGCGCCTGCCAGCGCGCCGCTATCGGCAGCCGCCTGGGTGTCCCCCGCGCGCGACATGCTCCATATCGCCGCCGCCGACGAAAACAGCAACGTGAGCACCACCAAGATGACCACCGCAGAGGAGAGCGTGGTATAGGCACCGTCTTCGATAAACAGGTCGATCCCGGCTCGACCCATAAAGCCGCCTCGCTTGCAGCGAGCACGCGGTCGGCAACGGCCCGCAAGCCCCCTCGTCACCTTCAACAGGCAGCGCTTAATCCCATGCAGCAATCCATGAATCATAATCTCCCTCCAGCCACTCGGGACGCGATCGATACGAGACGTCGACCTTAAGCTCGACATAGCCGTTTTGGCCTGCGCTACCCATAGCCTGCGCAAACGCACCAATCACAGGCAGCGGTTTAACCTCGCCGGTAACGGAAACGGACGAGACGCCGCCCGCATCGGCCCGACCAAGCTCGATATCCCACGACAGGGGCCCGCCGGCATGAAAAATCGAAACGTCGGGAACCGCGGCAAGACGGCGGCGGGTGAACTCCTTGAGGTCTTCGTCGTCCCCCACCGTTGTCGTGGTCATAAGCCGCGCGGTCTCGGCGGCGGCAGACTCCATGACCGCGCGTGTATAGAGCAGACACACCGGCTGCAGCGCCAACAGAACGAGCGTCAGAAACGTCGGCAGCAGGAATGCCGCCTCGACCGTAGACTGCGCCCGATCCTCGCGCGCGGCATCAATACAGCACGATGTCCTCAGCGCCCGCAGCGGCATCGATAACCGATGTCGAGGCGACGCCGTGAGATGCCGCCCGCTCGACCAGCACCGCCAAGCGCCCATCGGCACCAGCACGCCAAAGCCCCGCGATCGCCAACACGATGGAAAGCAGCGCCACCGTGACGATGGCGTATTCGACCGTTGCCTGGGCAGATTCCTCACGCAGGACGTCATGCATTTCACAGTCCCTCCTTTGAGTTCGTTGTCTGCGGGGTCAGGCGGACCACGCGCAGGCGACACGAAGTATCACCTGCATCCGCGGCAACCGTCACCATATCGACCCAGCCGCGTCCGTCACGCACGATGGCACCCCACACGTTACCCTTGATGTCGAGATAGCCGCTCAGAGCAAGTTGCGCCGTGGGCACTTCGCGATAGGCACGCAGCATATCCGCCGCCGCTTCGGTCATCGGTCGGCACTCGGACCATGCGAGACGAACAGCGACGGCATTGTTTGCAGATGAACCCGTTGCAGCGTCCGCTCGCTCGTCGAGTGCTTGCAAGAACGTTTGCGCCGTGACGGCGGCATTCGCATCGTCCACGTCTCGCGCATCGTCTATTTGAGACGCCGCAGCCGAACCCGATCCCGCATCCGCGGCAGCCCCTAAACGTTGTTGCCGTGCTGCGTTAAGCCCCCAAACCGCCACTGCCACCGCCACGACCGCACAGGCGAGCACCAGCAACGCGCCGACGGGACGGGCGCCCTCTACAGGCTGTTGATGCCCTCGCTGATAGCGCTCCATAAATCTTGGACCTTGCCCTTAAATGCGACGATGGCAATGATGGCAATCACCACGAGCACACCGACTAGGATGGCGTACTCGGTGGTGCCCTGCGCGCTCTCCTCCCGCAGCAGTTCTTCGGCACGCTGGCGAGCGTGAATTGGCTGGCAAAACGCCAAGCTCCAGACCTTGCCAACAACGTCAGTCATCGTATTCATGTATTCCTCCCTACATCATCCCGCCTGCTCCCAGCAGCGGGCCCAATATGGACAGAAGCAACGCCGGCAAGATGAGCGTGCCGGTGGGAATCAGCAGCTTGAC
>USBA01000064.1 GCA_900552735.1 uncultured Collinsella sp.
GGCCTCGGCCTGGTCCTTGGTCAGGCCGACGAGCTGCGGAACCTCAACTTTCTCGGAGGGCTTGGGGCCCTTGGAGATCACCAGGTTCACCTTGGAGCCCTTGGGCTTCTTAGTGTTGCCGTTGGGGGTCTGCTCGGCAACCTTGCCCTCGTCGACATCGTCGTTATAGCTCTGGTCGACGGTTCCGACCTCAAGGCCGGCCTCCTTGATCTGTTCGATAGCGGTCTGCTGGTCTTTGTTAAGCACATCGGGCACCGTAACCTGCTCGCCCCCGAAGAGTCCGGTGGCGAAGGCCACCACAACGCCAACCACGGCGATTGCGGCGACTACGGCGGCGATAATCTTGTTCTTGTTGGACTTGGGCTGATCGACCTCGTAGGAGCCCGTGGAACCCGAAACGGCGCTGCGGGGGTTGGTCTGTCCGCTTACGCCCGATACGGGGCGAACCATAGCACGCGTGGAGTCAGACAGCTCACGGGTCTTGGTGGCGCCCAGGTCGCCCGCGGCGCCAATGATGCGCGTGGGCTCGGAGACGTTGACGGCGCGGCCGGACAGGTAGTTGTTGAGCACCTGGCGCAGCTCGTCTGCCGTCTGGAAGCGGTTCGCCGGGTCCTTCTCCATGCACTTGAGGATAATGCGCTCCAGATCGGCATCGACGCCGGAGTTGATCTGGCTCGGCGGAACCGGCAGCTCGTTTACCTGCTTGAGCGCAACCGAGATGGCGTCGTCGCCGTCAAAGGGGACGCGACCGGTGGCGCACTCGTACATCACGACGCCCAGGGAGTAGATATCCGAGGTGGGACCGAGGTCCTGACCGCGCGTTTGCTCGGGGCTTACGTAGTGGGCGGTGCCCAGTACATTGTTGTCCTGCGTGAGGTGGCTGTTCTTTGCACGCGCGATGCCAAAGTCCATGACCTTGATGTTGCCGTCGGGCAGCACCATGATGTTTTGCGGCTTAATGTCGCGGTGGATAATCTCGTGCTTGTGGGCGACCGAAAGCGCAGAGCTGATCTGCGAGCCGATCTGCGCGACCTTCTTGGGATCGAGGGCGCCATGGCTCTTGATGCCGCTCTTAAGGTCGGTACCGCGCAGGTACTCCATGACGATGTAGTAGGTATCGCCGTCCTTGCCCCAATCGTAGACGCCCACGATATAGGGGGAGGAGAGGCCGGCTGCTGCCTGGGCCTCCTGCTTAAAGCGGGCGGCGAAGGTGGCGTCGCCGGCATACTGCGGCAGCATGATCTTGACGGCAACCGTGCGGTCGAGGACCTGATCTTGCGCACGGAAGACGGTCGCCATGCCGCCCGTTCCCACCTTATCCTTGAGGAGGTATCTTCCCCCGAGGACCCTCTGTTCCATTCCTGCTCCTAACTAACTTATTCGCTCAACGATGTGTGTAGTACCTACGATGTGGCCGCTGGGGCCGTGTGGCGCGTTGCCGCTAACTCTTCGGCCGCGGCGCGCCTCGGGTGTCCGATTCAATCATGGGCATCACGCTCCCTGTGCGGCAAGCGCCGCGGTCAGGACGATGCCGGCGATCTTGGCGGCCTTGACGTCATGCTTGTCGTAATCCTCTAAGGCCACCGAGATAGCGACTGTGGGTGAATCGTAAGGTGCAAAGCCAACGAACATCGAGTTGACGTTGGTGCCGCCGGTCTCGGCCGAGCCAGTCTTGCCGGCGACCTTGACGCCGGGGATTTGGGCATCGGTGCCGGTGCCGGACTGGACGACGGCAAGCATGGCCTGCTTGACCTGGTCGGCCGTGGCGGAGCTGACGGCCTGACCCAGCGAGCGGGACTGCGTGGTCTTGACCACGGTTCCGTCCGGGGCGAGTACCTGGGCTACAAAGTACGGGTCCATGACCACGCCGCTGTTAGCGATGGCGGCGGCAATTACGGCGTTTTGCATGACGGTGGTCTGCGGGCCGGGCGTGTGGTCCATGCCGACAGGCTGGCCGGCGCCGGCCCAGGCGGTCTCCCACTCGGTCATGAGCGACGGGTCGGCCATGATGGAGGCCGCGGAGGTCAGGTCCTGGCCGAGCTTTTGGCCGTAGCCAAAGGCGTTGGCAAACTGCACGAGCGTGTTTGCGCCAACTTCGTTTGCCACCTGGCCAAAGACGACGTTGGAGGACACGGCAAAGGCCTGCTGCAGGCTGATGGTGCCGTAGCTCTCGTTGGCATAGTTGGTGACCGGTGCGTTGCCGATGTCCATGGAGCCGGGCGCCTGGTAGGTGCTGGTAAGGCTGGCGGTACCGGTCTCGAGTGCCGCGGAAAGCGTAACGACCTTAAACGTTGAGCCCGGCGTGTACAGCGCGTCCATGGCACGATTGTACATGGAGCCGTCCTCGCCGCCGCCCGTCTGCAGCAGGGCATCGATGTTGGTGTTGTCGTAAGTGGGCGAGCTGGCACATGCGAGAACCGCGCCGGTACGCGGGTCGATGACCACTACAGCGCCCTTAAAGCCCTTGAGCGCCTGCTCGGCAGCCGTCTGGATGCGCGAGTCGATGGTGAGCTTGGCGGTGTTGCCCGGCTGGGTCTGGCCCGCGAGCGACGCGATGGCGTTGTTCCAGCTGGAGTAGTCCTTAGAACCGGTGAGCGTGTCGTTCATGACGCTCTCGATGGCGGTGGTGCCATACTGCTGGCTCACGTAGCCAACCACGTGTGCTGCCAGGTTACCGTTGGGGTAGGAGCGTACGTAGGTGCCGTCCTCCTGCTGCAGCGACTCGGCCAGCGTCACGCCGTCGGACGTGATGATGGAGCCGCGCTGGATGTACTTGGAGCGGGCGATGGTGTGGTTGTTGGTCGGCATGTCCTGATAGTCCTTGGCCTTGATGACCTGGACATAGGTGAGGTTGCCGATAAGGATGGCGAACAGCGCCGTAAAGGCGAGCACCGCGCGGGTTAGACGGTTGGCGAGCGCCACGCGGCCGAGCACACCGGATTCAGGTGTGTCGAGCAGGCGACGGCGCATGCGCGAGCCGACGGAATGGCTGCCACTGCCGTAGGAAGACGAGGTGGCAAAGCGCGTGCCCGTCGGGGCGGCGGCAGATGCGACCTGATCATCGGTGATGGCGGCCATGGTGCCGGTGCCGGTAAGTTCTGCCTCGCGTCCGGTCGCCTCGTCACCAGCGCGCAGCAGGAGCGCGACGATGATAAAGCTTGCCAGCAGCGAGGAGCCGCCCTGGCTCATAAAGGGCAGGGTGACGCCGGTCAGCGGGATCAGGCGGGTAACGCCGCCTACGATCAAAAAGGCCTGGAAGCTGATGGCTGCCGTAAGGCCCGTGGCACTAAAGGCGGCAAGGTCGGACTTTGCGCGGGCAGCTGTGGTCAGGCCGCGAACGGCAAAGAGCATAAACAGGATGAGCACGGCGCCGCCGCCCAAAAGGCCCATCTCCTCGCCGATAGCCGAGAAGATAAAGTCGGACTCGACGACAGGGATGTTGTTGGCCATGCCGTTGCCGATGCCAACACCGACCAGACCGCCATCGGCAAGCGAGAAGAGCGACTGGACGATCTGGTAGCCCTGGCCCTGGGCGTCCTTAAACGGATCGACCCAAACCTGGAAACGCACCTGAACGTGCGACAGGAACTTGTAGGCGCCCACGGCTCCAACGGCCAAGAGCGCAAGACCGATAACGACATACGAGAATCGTCCCGTGGCAACGTAGAGCATCAGCAAGAAGATGGTGTAGAACAGCACGGCTGAACCCAGGTCGCGTTCGAAGACGACGACGAGCAGGCACACACCCCACACGGCAAACAGCGGCAGCAGCAGTCGCAGACGAGGGATCTTAAAGCCCAGGATCTTGCGGTTGGAGATGGAGAGCAACTCGCGGTTCTCGGCCAAGTAGCCGGCCAAGAACAGGACGATAAAGACCTTGGCGAACTCGCCGGGCTGGATGGTAAAGCCCGCGATGCGAATCCACAGCTTGGAGCCCGAGATCGTGGTGCCGATAAAGATAGGCAGCATCAGCAGAATGATGCCGATGATGCCAAAGGTGTACTTGTAGCGCATGACCACGTCGAGGTTTTTGACCAGTGCAAGCGTTCCCACCATGAGCGCCACCGAGACAAACAGGATGATGAGCTGCGAGATGGCGAGAGCGGGGGCGAGGCGTGTCACGAACGTGATGCCGATGCCCGAAAGCACAAAGACAATGGGCAGGATGGCGGGGTCGGCACCGGGCGCCAAGATGCGCACGGCAATGTGGGCCGCGGCAAAGGCGGCAAAGAGGCCGATCGGTACGGCGAGCGTCTCAAAGGAGATGGCAGCGCCCGCGGTGAGGACGTACATCGCATACAGCAGGATGACGGGGAACGCCGAGGCGATGAGCAAGAGCAGCTCGGTGTTGCGGCGACTCATAAGCGGCACTCCCTTTCTAATTCTTATCGGAGGCTTCGGCCTCGGCGGACTGTTCGGCGGTTTTCTCGGAATCTGATTCGGAGGTCGATCCCTGATTGGTGTTGTCGCGAATCGTTTGCGCGTCGATCACCTGGCGGGTCTGCTCCTCGTCGATCTGGTGGCGGTACTTGGATATCGTGTCCTGCGCATCGTCGACACTTGTTTGCGGAATGCCAGCCTTGAGGCGGTTTTGCGTGTCTTCGGGCAGATCGGACAGCTTAATGCTGGTTTCGCTTTCGAGCCAGTGGAGCTTGAGTCCGAGCGGCTTGCCGGGCAGGCCGCGCCAGACGGCGACATTGCCCTGGTAGGTACCCAGGTAGTACGAGCCGGTGACACCCGTGTAGGCCCAGATGCCAGCTGCCAGCACAAAGACGAGGGCCAGGATGGCGGCGATAGTAATGTTGCGGCGACGCACGCGTTGCGCCTCGCGCATAACGCCATCGTCAACCAGGTCAACGACTACTACGGTCACGTTGTCGTGGCCGCCGGCGGCAAGCGCCGCGTCCACTAGGTTGTCGACGCAGATTTGCGCGGTTGAGGACTGCGTGGCGATGTTCTCGATATCGCTATCGGGAATCATGCTCGAAAGGCCGTCGGAGCACAGAATCAGGCGGTCGCCTTCCTCGATGTGCAGGGTAAAGTGGTCGGCATACATGGCGGGATCCGAGCCCAGCGCGCGGGTGATGACCGAGCGGTTGGGGTGGACGCGGGCCTCGTCGGCCGTAATCTCGCCGGCATCCACGAGCTCCTCCACGTAGGAGTGGTCGCGGGTCACGCGGATGAGCGTACCCTCGTGGAGCAGGTAGGCGCGCGAGTCGCCCACGTGGGCGATGGCGAGCGTGTCGTTTTCGATATAGGCGCAAGTGGCTGTGCAGCCCATGCCGGGCTTGCCCAGGCCATTCAAGGCGGCCTCGATTACGGCGGCGTTGGCGGCCTCGACGGCTGCCGCCAGGCGTGCGGCGTCGGCAGACTGAGGAGCTGTCTTGGCGATGGTCTCGACAGCGATAGAGGAGGCTACCTCGCCGGCAGCGTGACCACCCATGCCGTCGCATACGCAAAAGAGCGGCGACTGCACCAGGTAGGAATCCTCATTGTGCGGACGCACGCAGCCAACGTCGGAGCGGGCGCCCCACATGAGTTGCGTGGTGGTGCCGGCATCATAGGTCGAGGCGGTCTCGATGCGCTCCTCGGTTAGGGGTTCAAAGCTCATGGTCGAGCCGGGATCTTTGAGCTTTGCCTCCACGGCGGCGACATCGATCTCGGCGGTGTCGCCGGGGGAGACGGTGTCGGCATCGTCTCCCGACTCGGCGTCGGAGACGTCCGGAAGGTTGAGATCTTCGGTTACGCGGTCGGCGGGATCGCCGTCCTGCTGCGGCTCGACGGCCGTCGGCTCGGGCGTCGCAAAGTGCGACGGCGCGGGCGTGCTCTGGGGTTGAGCGGAGGGCTCGGGAGCTGCGGCGGGCGCGACGGCGGGCTGCTCGACTTCGGCGGGCGTTGCGGATACGGGTGCCGCCTCGCTTGCCGGGGCGACGGGGAATACCGGCGCGGCAGGCTCGGGGGCTGCAAACACAGCAGCGCTCTCGTTAATCGCCTCGGCGACGGGCTCGGCAAAGTGAGCCGGTGCGGGCGTTGCCTCCGGTTCCGCCGACTGCTCGGCAGCGTGCGCGCCGATGGGGGCATCGAGCTGCTCGGTGTCGGCGTCCTCATCATCGACGAGTGCCGGATATTCTTGAGTTACATGCGAAAGAGGCAGGGAGAACACGGTGTCCTCGGGCTCCACGGTCGCAGGGCGCGCTGGAGCGGCATGAGCCGGCGCAGCTGCGGGGGCAGCCGGCGTCTCGGGCATGGTTGCGGACTTGTTCTCCTCGTCGATCATCGACGGTTCACCTTCATGACCACGTCGCCAATCTGGACTTCGTCGCCCTCGCGCAGCGTTGCGGGCTCAACAAGCTGGCGGCCGTTGACGAGCGTGCCGTTAAGCGAGTTGAGGTCCTCGATGATGAGCGCCGGGCCCTGCAGCGAAAAGCGCGCATGCGAGGCCGAGACGAACGGTTCGTTGATGCAGATGTCCGAAGATGGCGAGCGACCGACGATGACGGGGCCGAGCATGTCTACGTGGATGCCGCGGATGCCGCGCGGACCCTTGTCCACATCGATTGTCCAGATGGCCGAGTCGCGGCGCTGTCCGCGCACAAGTCCCACGCCGGTCTTCATAACGGCGAACAGGAAGATATAGAGCAGGGCGACCAGGACGATGCGGCCTGCAAAAAGGACGATATCGATGTTCATAAGCGACTATCCCCTAAATTCAAAGGTACTCAGGCCAAACGTCAGCAGATCGCCGTTGCGCAGCGGGCAGCGCGTAATGCGGCGGTTGTTGACGAGCGTGCCGTTGGTGGAATTGAGGTCCTCGATCGACCAATCCGAGCCCGTAAAGGTGAGCTGGGCGTGGCGGCGCGACACGTTGGGGTCGCGCAGGGCAATGTCGGAAACTGAGCGCTCGCGACCGATGGTCACCTGTGCGGAGGTGATGCTATGGCTCTCGCCGCTCACGACGTCGACGAGCTGGGCGAGCGGGCGCTGCGGGGCGCGAGTGCTCGCCATGTTGGAGGCGATGCCGGTTGCGGCGCCTAGGCCCACGGCGGCACCGGTCGCGGCGGCTCCGCCCATGCCGGCAAGCGCGTCGCGCGAGATGGTCTGCGGCACCGGGATGGGTGCGGCGGCGGGGTCGGGGACGCTAGGCGCGAAGGGGTCTGCCACGGCAAGCGGGTCGGGAGCGGCGGCGCGAGGCGTCGGCTGCTGCTGGGGCATGGCGGCGGGGCGCTGCTGCTGCGGGGCAGCAAACTGCTGCTGGCCGGCGCGCGGGGCGCTGGCGGCACGGCTTGCCGCGGAGTTGTTCTGGCCCAGGCCGTTTTGATAGGCGCGCTCTTCTTCGTACAGGCGGCCGAGCGTGGGGGCATCGACGTTCTCGGCAAAGACCGAGAACTTGCCGGCGCGCAGCTGCGGATCGATCATAAAGCGCACGAGGGGCTCGCCGACAAAGACATAGCGGCGCTTTTCGGCCTGCGCCTTCACAAACTCGCGGACCTCGCGCGAAAGCTCGGGGTAGAACGGGGCGAGCATGGGATCGTCGTCGGCGGCGATAAGGATGGTATAGAGTGCCGGCGCCGTGTTGACGCCGTTAATCACCAGAGTCTGATCCTCCATGTCGCGAGCGGCCTGCTTGGCAAGCTTCTTAAAGGAGAACGGGGCACGGGTGGCACCGAAGATGCCGGCCACGTGGTCCTCGAAGATGTTCAGGAAGTTCACGAAAGATCACTCTCCGTATAGGTTCTTTGGTATCCGAGCAAATATAGGCATATCCCAACGATTATAGAGGATAGGATTCCCGTAACCGCCGCCTTGGCGACGACCGGGCCCGCAAGGCTGGCAATTTCCATATGGTGTGCAAGACAAAACGATACGGCCGAGCCGATGCCGGCGACGGCAATTGCGACGATGGCGGCAAGGTTCGATCCCTGCTCGGCGCGCTTGGCATGAGCATTGAGCAGCAGCGATGTTGCCGCGGCTATTGCTGCAACCAGCACGATTGCAGCGAGAAGGAGCGCGTCTCCCAGCGCTGCGACGACATTGCTAAGCCCCAGTACGCCTCCCGCAGAGAGAGCCGCTGCGGCAAGGCGGGCAAAGAGTGCGCCCATGCCCGTGGCCGCCGCTGCGCTTGCCGGGCCGAGCCAAAACGCCGCGATGCTCGTGGCGGCTCCGGCGGCAAGGAGGGCGTCGCCGGTTAGGCAACCCAGCGCAAGCGCGCAGGTGAGCGTCGCGCTCGCAGCCGCCTCGGTGCGTCCCCAAGCAATCCACCAACCGGACATGGCAGCGGCAAAAATGACCGCGACCGGCAGCATCGACAGGATGCCCTGCGCCTGCATGGTGGCGTTGGCCATGAGCACCAAAAAGCCCACGGCCGAGATGGCCGAGCCAATCTGCGGGGCCAAGCCTGCCGCCGCGCCAATGGCGACGGCCGCCACGACCAGCCCGGGAAGCGTCGCGACGCCGGCTGTCTGCATAAGCAAAAAGCTGAAGGCTCCGCATGAGAGCGCCGAGATGCCGCGCATGGTGTAATTGCGTGCGCGGCCCCAGCGCGTGCCCGCCCAGCCAAGTGCGGGGTCGACCTCGACGGTGTCATCCTCGTAGCTCGATGGCTCGATATCATCTGCCGCGCACTCGTCATTCGAAAGCTCGCCTACCATCTGCTCCAAGCTGCGACGGCCTTCGCGCACGCTCCCCAAGCCGGCAAGGAGTCGGTCGCAGAATGCCTCGATGCTATCGGGGCGGTCTTGCGGCATGGGGGAGAGAGCGCTCATGAGCGCCGCCTCGGCCCCCGGGGGAAAGTGAGGGATCAGTTCGCTGGGATAGGTGGCGCCGCCGATGATGCGGTCGAGCGAGTCGGCAGGCGTGGCCGCCATAAAGGGGGCACTGCCGCACAGGCCCTCGTAGATCACGCAGGCAAGGGCAAAGACATCGGCGCGTTCGTCGACCGTGCCGGTCTCGATATCGAGCTGCTCGGGCGGCATGTAGCCGATGGTGCCGCCGCGCGAGCCGCCAAAGCCACCGGCGGACGACAGTCGCGCCATGCCAAAGTCGGTGATCTTTACATTGCCCGAATGGTCGATAAGCACATTGGCGGGCTTTATGTCCAGATGAAGCACGCCGTTTGCATGGGCAAAGGTGAGTGCCTGACCCAGCGCGTCGGCAATGGCCGCGGCCTCGTCAAAGGTGAGCGAGTGGCCGTCCACGCGATGCAAAAACTCGGCCAACGACATACCGTCGACATACTCCATGACCAGGTAGGCATAGGCGGTGTCGTGCGTAAAGTCGATAACCTGCACGATATTGGGATGTTGAAGCATGGCGGCGGTATGCGCCTCGCGCAGCACGTCCATGATGTCGCTGGCGGGCATGCCGGCGCCGTTGATAAGGGGGATGCGCTTAATGGCCACGCGACGGCGCAGATGCGTGTCGCGGCAAATCTCGATGGAGCCAAAACCGCCGGTCGCAAGCGTCTCGAGCGGCTGGTACCGCTTGAGCAGCTCGCGAGAGCTAGTGCCCTCCAAGGGAACGTCCGGCGAGAACCGGGCGGTATGTTGCGAGAAAAGCGGCATGGCCAACCCTCGTGCGTTTAAAGTTCGTTTGCGAGCGGCGGGCGCGGGGCCGAGCCGTTCGCGGTGGCATAGATGCTGCTAGTGTAGCACGCTCAGGCGGATGGCGAGGATGGCGGGATGCGAGGCTGCCTGTCTGGCTTGGCCTTCGTCTCGACCCATCCGGAAAGCGCGCCCCAGTTTGCGGCCAAATACTGGGACACGCTTTCCGAATGGGGTGTGCTGCGGAAACTGCGTCCCAGAATATTGACTCAGAACGGGATACAGTTTCCAGATCGACGCTCAAAAGGAAACCGCATCCCGCTTTGATGCGGGGACTGCGGACAAAAGCTGAACCGTGATCTGGCTCGGATTGGAGTTCGCCTGAATCGTTGATGCTGGCTGGTGTGGGCGTGGAGATAAACGAGCAGCCCGAGCGATATAATGACACGCTATGGAGGTCATATGCTCTTTTCCCGCTGTTCTGCCACATCTGCTTTCGCCATTGCGCTCGTCGTAATGGCGGTTACCCCTTATCACCGGTTTTCATCTTCAATCGGCTTGGCATCAGGTGCAATGACCTGGCTCGTT
>USBA01000065.1 GCA_900552735.1 uncultured Collinsella sp.
AAACCTCAGGTGTGATGTATGGGCGTGACGTGGGCACCGCGCAAGCGCCGATTTTGCGTTGCCTAGTGCCCGCAGATGGCTTGGCGTATGAGGGCAGCGTAGGTGTCGATTCCCGCCTGGGTGAGGTGCGTGCCGTCGTCGACAAGGTATTCGCTGTGGCCCTCGGAGGCGCCGTTCCAGTCGATGACGCCGGCGTTGTCGTTTTGGGCACAGACGTCACGAATCATCTGGTTATTGCGGTCCTGTAGCTCGAGCGGTACGCGCACGGTCACAAAGTAGATGGGCTTGCCGCCCACGGCATTAATCACGTCCTGCACCTGCTGGGGGTCGCGGATGAGGCCGTTGGTGCCAAGCGCGCAGATGACCACGCTTGGATCGTAGTTGGCGCTGTCCTGCGCGTAGACATCCTGGAAGGTGTAGAACTGGCGGCTCACCACGCCGTCGATGTACGCGTTGGGAAGCACCGCCTGAATGCCAGGTTGGGCACCTGCGGTGACCGAGTCGCCAATCATGAGCACGCGGGCGTCGCAGGTTCCGGTCGCCTCGTCGTAGGTAAAGCTCTTCCAGTCAAGGTTCTTCGGGACCTTTTCGGCGATAGGCCCCTCTTTGGGTTTTTGCTTGGCAGCGTCATCGGATGCGGTGTCGCTGGGCTGGGATTCTTTACCGGATGCGGGCTCGGCGCCCTTGTCGTTGGCTCCGTTGTCCTGGGACGAGGTCGCGTTCTGGACAAGCTCGGGACGGAGCTGCTCGGCGCGGGCGGTGGCGATGCCTGCCCAGTCAAGCGGCGCGAAGGCAAGTGCGGCGACGCATGCGGCGCCAAGCACGGGGAGCACCATGGCGGGCGCGAGGACGTGCTTTCTTGCCGTGCTGTCCTGTTGGGCCGGCTTGTGGGACCAAGGGCGTTCGACGAGGCGATAGAAAACCTCGGCTACCGCAAGGATCAGTACAAGCTGTAATACCTGCTCCCACCAGGCGATGCGGGTAGTGCGGGTTGCGGGGTTCATAAGAAGCAGTAGGGGATAGTGCACCAGATAAACCGAGAACGAGCGCTGACCCAGCCAGACGAGCGGTTTGGCCGACAGCAGGCGGCGCACGATGCACTCCGTATTCTGCACGCAGATGATGAGGAGTCCGGTGACGAGGGCAAACAGCAAAAAGCCGCCGCGGTAGAGCCAGGCGCTCTCTCCGGTCAGCATGAGTGCGCCGGCTATAACGGCAACGAGCCACGCGATAGAAATCGCGTTGACCTTTGAGATGCCCTTGTTGGCGCCGGGGGTATGGATGTCACCGCTCAGCATCTCGCGCAGACGCGGCGCGGCGATGGCGGCTAAGGCTCCGCATAGAAGCTCGGCGGCACGGGCGTCGGTTCCGTAGTAGACGCGCGATGTGTCGGCGGTGGGATTAAACATGAGGACCATGGTTGCCGTCGATACAAGCGCGAATGCGATCGTGATGCCGATGGCGGTGTTGCGCGACCTGGTTTTGCTGCACAGTGCCATAAGGATGACCGGCCATACCAGATAGAACTGCATAGTGACAGCGCAGAACCACAGGTGCGTGAGCGGCGAGGGGAGTCCCGCGGCGGCGAAATACGAGACGTTGCGGAAGATGTAGAACCAGTTGCTCAAAAAGAGTGCCGATGGCAGGGCATCCTGCTGCACCTTAGGGAGTAGGCTCGGGGCCGCGATGTAGGTGGCGACGGCGGTAAGCGCGATGGTCACGACGATCGGCGGCATCATGCGCGCAACGCGGCGGCAGATATAGCGCGGGTACGAGAATCCGTCGCGTGCCGTGGCCCGCATAATGCTTTTGGTGGCGAGATAGCCACTCAGCGTAAAGAAGAGTGTAACGCCCAAAAAACCGCCGGTCAGGCGGCTGGGGCGAAGGTGATATAGGACGACGCCGGCGATGGCGAGGGCGCGGAGCCCGTCGAGCGCGACGATGCGTTGGTTGCGTTGAGGCGCGGCATGTACGGCGCCCGTGGGTGTGTTTTGCATCGATCTTCCTCCAATGTCGACCTAGCAGTCTAGCGCTCTGTGCGGACAAAGGAAGGGGGTTCGTGCGGTTGAACAACATGCCGCGGGGCGATGCCTCGCTACGCAAAAGCCGCACCTGCGTTGATGCTCAGCTGTCTATATAGAAACGTTTCAGAACCTCTACATAGGCAAAAACAACAACACAAATGCGGCAAAGATGCACGGATGGATGAGGTTTTATGCGATGATGCTCGGCTACTTGGTCTTGGCAACCAGCAGCGGATCGCCAAGCTTGACGAGCGGATTGCCGCCGATAAGCGTGCCGGACTCGCCGACGTGGTCGATGCTCTTGAGGCGGTCGAGCTCAGAGACGATGACGGTCACGATGTCCTCGTGGCCAGCGGCCTTAATGGCGTCGCGGTCGAAGCTGATGAGCGGCTGGCCGGCCTTGACCACATCGCCCATCTCGACAAAGCGGGCAAAACCCTTGCCGTTCATTTCCACGGTGCCCAGGCCAACATGGATGAACACGCGCAGGCCGTCCTCGGTGATCATGCCGATGGAGTGGTTGGTGACGGTGGTGGCGCCGATGCGGCCGTTGGCGGGCGCGTAGATGGTGCCGGTAATTGGTTCGATGCCGTAGCCCTGACCGAGCATGCCCGAGGCGATGGTCTCGTCGGGAACTTCACTCAGATTGACGAGCACGCCGTTGACGGGAGCGTAGATGACGCCTTCGCGGGTGGCGAAGCTTGCTGCGGGCGGAACGGACGCCTCGCCCGACGAAGTGAACGTGGACTTGAGCGAATCGAGCAGACCCATAGATGCCTCCAACGTATCAGGCGCGCATGTTGCACGCGTGTGGTTTGCCGGAAACGTTTCGTACGTGTTTCCCAGCACGGTCAGCGCCCCTATTTTACGCTGCCTAACGATACCTCTGAACAGCGATTTTGTGATATATCAGTTGAAGGCCAACTTATTGCGGGGGTGTTTCTGCGCCGCGGGCTCAAGTGGGGTACGCTAAGGTGCGAAAAACGAGTGCGCACGAATCGCACGGAGGGAGCACCTATGATTATTGAGAACCATGCGCTGTGGGGCGAGGAGCCGACCGAGGATTATCCGGCGACGTTTACGTATCTGGGTACCGAGCCGCTGCCCGATAAGCCCAATGGCCGCCGCCCCGCGGTGATCATCTGCGGCGGAGGCGGGTTTACGCATATCGCTCCGCACGAGCAGGACCCGGTGGCGTTTGCATTTTTGGACCGCGGCTACCAGGCCTTTGTGCTCAACTATGTGACGAGCGCCACGGGCGACGTGAGCTTTCCGCACCCGCAGGCGGACCTCGCCAAGATGGTCGCTACCGTGCGCGCCAACGCCGACGAATGGCATGTCGATCCCAAGCGCGTGTGCATCGTGGGTTTCTCGGCGGGCGGTATGATCTGCGCCTCGTTGGCAACGCAGTGGAAGACCGGACCCTTCGCGGGCCTTGCCGGGGCTCGTCCGGAGGATATTCGTCCCGACGCCGTGGTGCTGGGCTATCCGTTGCTCGACCTTGCCTATGTGCGCGATATGCAGACGCGCGACCCGCGCATTGACCTGCGCGTGCCCAAGACGGGTGGCAAGACAGGACGCGATTTGCTCAACGACTATCTGTCGATGGTGACGGGCAGCGAGGCGACCGATGAGCACCTGACCGACATTTGCCCTACCACGCACGTTTCGCGCCAGATGCCCCCGACCTTTGTGTGGGGCGTTTCGGACGACAAGACGGCGCCGATCGCGCAGGTCTACCCGTTTGCGCAGCGCATGGCCGAGGAGGGTGTTGCATGCGAGATGCACGTCTTTGACCAGGGTGGCCACGGCCTTTCGCTCGGCAACGCCAATACCGCGGTCGACAACGAGGACAAGCAGGTGGCAGTCCGTCCCTGGATCCGTCTGGCCTTCCGCTTCCTGGAGCGCCATCTGTAAGAGGACGGACATCCCCTCAATAACTTGCGGTGAAATAGTTCCTATCTGGGGCATCAACCAGCCCAAGCAGGAACTATTCCACCGCAACTTTGTCTTTGATGCCCCGCCCGGAAACTGCGTCCCGGTTTGGGCGCGGATTCCGGGATGCAGTTTCCCATAGGGCCTCGACTGGGAAAGTGCGTCCCGTTTCGGGCGGGGATTCCGGGTTGCATTTTCCGCAAGAGGCCTGTTTGGGAAACCATATCCCGTTTCGAGCCAGAATTCTGGAACGCAGTTTCCCCAAGAGGCCCCATCGGGAAACGGTATCCCGGAATCCGCCCGGATGGTGGGATGCGCTTTCCAGAAGGGCGCCGTTTGGGAAACTGTGATCCGTGATCCACCGGGGACGGAGGAGGGCTGACCATTTTGGGCGGCGGCAGTCGGCTATTTCAGCGTAATGCAGGATGCGAGGAGATCGCAGTACGTTTCTCCCGTGAAATCATAATTGATCCCAAGCGGGCGGTATCCATCCTGGACATATCCCCAGTAAGGTCCGCCGGACAGCACTACAGTCTTGCCCGATGACGTCTTTCCAATCGTCTTAGAGAAGGCGGTCTCTGCGCCGTGCGGCGATCCATCGGTTGCGTATACCGTAAAGTTCGCTTTCGAGGCAACATCTTGCGCTGTAACGTCATTGGCGGTAAGGGTGTCGGACGTCGTTTCGAATTTCAACCAATCCATGGGGAACCAGTCGGGGAGGACCATTGTAAAGTAGTCGGTTTCAAACGTCCTTGCCTGCCTTGCCTCCTCGGCTTTCTTGGCCTCTTCCTCCGCCTGGCGCCTTGCCTCCTCCTCGGCCTGCTTTGCCGCCACGGCGTCGTCGCGGCGCTTGGTCGCGGCGGTCGCGAGCGCCTCGGCGTCAATATTGAAGCCGGCCTTCTTGGCGCCCTCGTCCTCCTCGGCGTACTTCTTTGCCGCGGCGATCTGGTCGTCGGTCACTTCGGGCGCCTCGATCGGCTCCAGCGCCACGTCGCCCGCGTCAATGGTCTTCTTCTCGGCGGCCTTTTCGCCCAACTTGATGTTGAGCTTGTCGGCGGGGACAGCGTAGATCGTGCCGTCGGCGGCGATAGGGGAGGCGGCGACCTCGACCTTGTAGCTTCCGCGCCGGAGCTCGACGCCCTCGCCGTCGCTGTCCACGTAGCGCACGGCGTCGACCTTCTTGCCGCGGCCTTCCTTGCCTGTAATATGAACCGGCAGCCTGCTCGCTCCCGCCGAGGTGTCCCAGCCCTGGGCCGAGACGCTAAAGCGCACGGCGTGCTTTGCCGCGAGCGCCTCCTGTTCGGCCGCCTGTCGAGCCTGCTCGGGGGCGTAGACGCCGAAGTAGTAGCCGGCACCGCCGCCCGCAGCGAGCAATGCGATCACGACGGCCGCGATCGCGAGGGGCCTCTTTGAGCGCTTGGCCTTCGCCGGCGCCGGTGCCGTCGGCTGCGTCTCGGCTGCCGGGGCGGGTTGATAGTCGCCCTGCGATTCGGCCGGGGCTTCATATTCGGCGGCAATGGGCTCGCCGCACACGGGGCAGAACCTGGTCCCGTCCTCGACCTTCGACCCGCAATTTCGGCAGAACATGTGCAGACTCCCCTCGATCGGCGCCCGCGCGAATACCGGGCGCATTTCCTTCTGTCCTCATGCTAAGGGCGAACGCTTGCCCGTTGTTGCGCAACATTGCTGTGCTCTCCGTTCGGAAACTGCGTCCCGTTTCTGCTGCAGATTCCGGGACGCAGTTTCCGCTAGAGACCTCAGTCGGAAAGCCCATCCCGTTTTAGCGTTTCGGAGTGGGATGCAGTTTCCCCAGGAGCCCCCATCGGGAAACTGCATCCCGGAATTCGCCTGAATAGTGGGGTGCGGTTTCCGAAAGGGTGCCGTCTGGGAAACCGTGTCCCGGAATCCCCTCCCGCGCCTGGTTGTTCCGCATCGCATCTATTGGGCAAAGCGATCTGTCCCCATTGCACCGATCTGTCGATTGAACATCGTTGCGTGTTCGCGCTATCATGCATGGTTACAATTGGTTAGCCATGGCAAACGGTTAGCCATGGTAAACAAAATACAACGCCCTGTGGGCGCCGGGGGAGGAACGCGGACGTGAGACTCGATACACTCGAGATTGGAAAGGACGCCGTTGTCGCATCGGTGGCATCGGACGACCAGGCACTCCGACAACATATTTTGGACATGGGCCTAACACCGGGCACCGAAGTCACCATGATGAAGTATGCCCCCATGGGCGACCCACTCGAGATTCGCCTACGCGGCTACGAGTTGACGCTGCGCAAGGACGATGCCGCTCGCATTGAGCTCGTAGATGTCCACGACACCGATACGGGTCCGCGCGCTAACGCCGCAATCGGCACGACGGAGCACCCGGCACTTGGCGAGGGGACGTATTCTCCCCGTGCGGCAAAAACGGCCGTGCCCGAGGGCGCACCGCTTCATTTTGCCCTCGCTGGCAACCAAAACTGCGGTAAGACCACGCTGTTCAACCAGCTGACGGGCTCCAACCAGCACGTTGGTAACTTTCCCGGCGTGACGGTCGACCGCAAAGATGGCAGCATCCGCAACCATCCCGAGGCGAGTGTTACCGACCTGCCCGGCATTTATTCGTTGTCGCCGTACACGGGTGAAGAGATCGTGAGCCGCCAGTTTATCCTGGATGAGCATCCCGACGCCATCATCGACATCATCGACGCTACCAACATCGAGCGCAATCTGTACCTAACGCTGCAGCTTATGGAGCTTGATCGCCCCATGGTCATCGCGCTCAACATGATGGACGAGGTGACGACCAACGGCGGTGCCATTGACGTCAACCTGCTCGAGAGTCTGCTGGGCGTGCCGGTCGTTCCCATTAGCGCCGCGCGCAACGAGGGTATCGGCGAGCTGGTGGACCATGCCCTGCATGTGGCGCGGTTCCGCGAGCGCCCCGGCCGTCTGGACTTTTGCGCGCCCGACGGTCCGGACGGCGGCGCGCTGCATCGCTGCATCCACGGCATCGCCAACCTTATCGAGGACCATGCCGCGACGGCGCACATTCCCGTGCGTTTTGCGGCGACCAAGCTAGTTGAGGGCGACGAGCTGGTAACCGAGGCGCTTCACCTGGACCGTAACGAGCTTGATGCCATCGAGCACATCATTACCCAGATGGAGGGCGAGGCCGGCACCGACCGCCTTTCCGCGCTGGCCGATATGCGCTTTAGCTTTATCGGCGACGTGTGCGGGCGCTGCGTCGTCAAGCCGCATGAGAGCCGCGAGCACGTGCGCTCCGTCAAGATCGACCGCATCCTGACGGGTCGCTACACGGCCATTCCGGCGTTCCTGGTGATCATGGGCCTCGTCTTTTGGCTGACGTTTGGCGTGATCGGCGCGGCGTTGCAGGGACTCATGGAGGACGGTATCGCTGCTATCATCGCCTCGGCCGATGCGGGCCTCAAGGCGTTCGGAACCAACGACGTGGTGCGCTCGCTGGCTGTCGACGGCGTGCTTACGGGCGTGGGCAGCGTGCTGACCTTCCTGCCGATTATCGTCGTTCTCTTCTTGTTCCTCTCCATTCTGGAAGACTCTGGATACATGGCGCGCGTGGCCTTTGTCATGGATAAGGTGCTGCGTCGCTTTGGCCTGTCGGGCCGCAGCTTTGTGCCCATGCTCGTCGGTTTTGGCTGTACCGTGCCGGCTATCATGTCGACCCGTACGCTCCCATCCGAGCACGACCGCAAGATGACGGTCATGCTCACGCCGTTCATGAGCTGCTCGGCCAAGTTGCCGGTCTACGGTCTGCTGTGCGGGGCGTTTTTCCCACAGGCAACGGTTCCCGCCATGGTCTCGCTCTATCTGATCGGCATTGCGGTTGGCTGTATCGCGGCTTTGGTGCTCAACCGCACGGCATTTAAGGGCGACCCAGTGCCGTTTATCATGGAGCTCCCCAACTACCGCCTGCCGAGCGTCAAGACGACGGTGATGCTGGCATGGGATAAGGCCAAGGATTTTATTACCAAGGCCTTTACCATTATCTTTGCCGCTACGGTGGTCATCTGGTTCCTTCAGACGTTCGATATCCGCTTTAATGTGGTCGCCGATCAGTCGCAAAGCCTGCTTGCGGGCCTCGGTAGCATCATCGCGCCGGTGTTGGCCCCGCTCGGCTTTGGCGACTGGCGCGCCTCGACGGCGCTCGTCACCGGACTTATCGCCAAGGAGAGCGTCATCTCGACGCTCACGGTGCTTTTGGGTGCAACCTCGCCCGCGGCATTGTCAACCATGTTTTCGCCGTTTACCGCCTACGTGTTCTTGGTCTTTACGCTGCTGTACCCGCCTTGCGTGGCCGCTATCGGCGCTGTCAAGAGCGAGTTGGGCGCGCGCTATGCCGTGGCTGTATTCGCGTTTCAGGTGACGGTCGCCTGGATCGTGGCGTTTGTCGTGCATTCGGCGGGCATATTGCTGGGGTTGGCTTAGCTATTTATTGACGGCACAACCTCTGTGTATTGAGTTGATTGCGGCCCTGCATCTGTACTGACGGATGCGGGGCCGTTGCTATATAATCGCCTCCGCTCAAAACGATTGGAGAGGTTATATATGACTCAGACAAGGCAAGACGGCATCACGCTCAAGCAGTGGCTCCCACTCGTCGGGCTCACCTGCTGTGCGTTCGTGTTCAACACGTCGGAGTTTATGCCCATCGGCCTGCTGACCGACATCGCCGCATCGTTTTCGCTCACCGAGGCCCAAGCTGGCATCATGATCTCGGTCTATGCCTGGGGCGTCATGCTGCTGTCGTTGCCACTCATGGTGTTTGCCTCGCGTTTTGAGTTCAAGCGGATGCTGCTCGGCGTGCTTGCCGTGTTCTCGCTGGGCCAGTTCCTGTCCGCCGTGGCGCCCACCTATCCCATCCTGGTCTGCGCACGCCTGGTGGTTGCCTGCGCGCATGCCGTGTTCTGGTCGGTCGCCTCGATCATGGCGTCGCGTCTGGTTGACACGCGCCATGGGGCGCTCGCCATCAGCATGATCGCTACGGGCTCGTCCATCGCGCAGATCTTTGGCCTGCCTCTCGGTCGCGCCATTGGCCTGGCCGTGGGCTGGCGTATGACGTTTGCCGTGGTCGGAGCGCTGTCTGCTGTCGCGGTCGTCTACCAGGCCACGGTGTTTCCTGCCATGCCAGCGGGCGAGCGTTTTACGTTCAAACAGCTGCCCGAGCTGCTCAAGAACCCGCTCCTCATCGCGCTCTACGCAGTCACGGTCTTCATGGCGACCGGCTATTACGCAAGCTACAGCTATATCGAGCCCTTCCTGGCGCAGGTCGCGCACGTCGATGCGGGCGCCATTACCATGACGCTGACGGCGTTTGGCTGCTCTGGTTTGCTCGGAAGCTGGCTGTTTGGCCGCCTGTTCGATGGGCATCGCTTCCCGTTCTTGGCTATCACGCTCTCCGGCGTGCCGGTGGCCCTGCTGCTCATGGGGCCGGCCGCATCGTCGCTCGTGACAGTGCTTGCCGTCTGCGCACTGTGGGGTTGCTGCGCCACGGCCTTTAACGTGGCGTTTCAGGCCGAGCTCATCAAGCACACGCCGGCAGATTCGTCGGCCGTCGCCATGTCGATCTTCTCGGGCCTGTTCAACCTGGGGATCGGCACCGGTACGGCGATTGGCGGCGCCGTGGTGTCGGGCCCCGGTATCGCCTGGATCGGCTACGCGGGCGGTGCGATCGCCGTCGTGGGCGTCATCCTCGCTATCACGGTAATGTTCCCGGCCATCCGCCGCGCCAAGCCCGTCGCCTAATCACGTTCCCTCATCAGTTGCGGGGGGGGTTTTTGTGTTTTTTTTATGGCCTTGGGCCCCCCCGCGCCCAAAAAAACCCCCCAAAAAATTTTGGGGGGGGGGGAAAAGGGGGGAGAAAAGGTTTAGGGTTTTTTTGGG
>USBA01000066.1 GCA_900552735.1 uncultured Collinsella sp.
GGGAAGGACGTCGCATCAAAGTCGAGCTCGACGGGCGCATCGGTACGAATGGTCGCCACCTTGCGGCTCAGCAGCGCGTCGTCGATGTGCGCGCGCAGGTTCTCGCCCATCTTGCCCTTGACCTCGTCGGCGTGCGCGATGACCTCGTCCAGGCTGCCGTACTGCGCGATGAGCGCGCTCGCCTTTTTGGGGCCGATGCCCGGTACGCCGGGAATGTTGTCCGATGTATCGCCCTTCAGACCGTAGAAATCGGGCACGAGCGCCGGCGTAATGCCGTGATACAGATCATCCACGCTCTCGGGCGTCATAATCGCCACATCGGACAGGCCCTTGCGGGTCGAGACCACGTTGACGTGCTCGGTCACGAGTTGATACATGTCGCGGTCGCCGGTCACCAGCAGCATGTCGCAGCCGGCCTCTTCACCCAGGCGCGCCATGGTTCCCAGGATATCGTCGCCTTCCCAGCCCTCGGACTGCAGAATCGGCACGTTGAGCGCGGTGAGCAGCTCCTTAATCATAGGGAACTGCGCATGCAGGTCGGGGTCCATGGGCGGGCGTTGCGCCTTATACTGCGGCAGCATCTCCATGCGCACGCGCGGCTTGCCCTTGTCAAACGCCACGACCACACCGTCGGGGTTAAAGGCATCGATCATCTTAAGAAACATGTTCAGAAAGCCAAAGATCGCGTTGGTGGGGCGACCGTCCGGTGCGTTCATGGTCGGCGGCACGGCGTGGAAGGCGCGGTGCATGAGCGAGTTGCCGTCGATAACGGCAAAGGTGCGGCGCTTGTCAGACATATTGAATACCTCGCTTTGGGCTGGGCACGGTTTGCTCACTCCAGTTTACACGCTCCCCGCCCCGCGACCACCGCACATCAAGCTCCCCCGCCACCGTAAGCCTACGCGTGATACGATGGCTCACGGTACATCAACCAGCACGATCGATCCGAAAGGAGCCTGCGTCATGGAGCGTCCCTGCGCATGGAAAAAGTACACGCCACAGCAGATCGAGGAGCTCGAGGAGCTTTGCCGCGGCTATAAGCAGTTTTTGAGCGAGAACAAGACCGAGCGCCTGTGCGTCAAAACCGGCATCAAGATGGCCGAGGAGGCGGGCTACGTCGACCTGGAGACCGTGATCGCCGAGGGCCGCGAGCTCAAGGCAGGCGACAAGGTGTACGCCGCCAACCACGGCAAGGACCTTATGCTCGTCAACCTGGGCACCGCCCCGCTTGAGCAGGGCTTTAACATCCTGGGCGCCCACGTGGACTCGCCGCGCCTAGACCTCAAGCAGAATCCCGCCTTCGAGGCCGGCGACATGGCCTACCTCGACACGCACTATTACGGCGGCGTCAAGAGCTACCACTGGGTGGCCTCCCCGCTTGCACTCGTGGGCGTCATCTGCAAAAAGGACGGCACCACCGTCGACATCAACATCGGTGACAAGGCCGACGATCCGGTCTTTACCATCTCCGACCTGCTGATTCACCTCTCGAGCGAGCAGATGTCCAAGCCCGCCAAGGACGCCGTCGACGCCGAGATCCTCGACGTGATCGTGGGCGGCCGCCCCGTCAAGTTCGATGAGGACGACAAGGACGCCCCCAAGGAGCCCGTCAAGCAGATGTTCCTGGACATCCTCAAGGAGCAGTACGACGTCGAGGAGGAGGACTTCCTCTCCGCCGAGATCGAGGTCGTGCCCGCCGGCCCCGCCCGCGACATGGGCCTCGACCGCTCCATGATTTTGGGCTATGGCCACGACGACCGCGTCTGCGCTTACCCCTCCATGCTTGCCCAGATCGACGTCGCCAGCGTGGAGCGCACGAGCATCACGCTCATCGTCGACAAGGAGGAGATCGGCTCCGTGGGTGCCACCGGTATGACGAGCCGCTTCTTCGAAAACACCGTCGCCGAGATCATGACGCTCGCCGGCGAGAATAGCCCGCTGGCCCTGCGCCGCGCACTCGCCCACAGCCGTATGCTCTCCTCCGACGTGTCCGCCGGCTTCGACCCGGGCTATGCCGGCAAGTTCGAGACCAAAAACGCAGCCTTCATGGGTCGCGGCCTGTGCTTTAACAAGTACACGGGCAGCCGCGGCAAGGGCGGCTCTAACGACGCCGACGCCGAGTACGTGGCCCTCATCCGCGACATCATGGACGAGGCCAGCGTGGACTTCCAGACCTGCGAGCTCGGCCGTGTCAACGCGGGCGGCGGCGGCACCATCGCCTACATCATGGCCAAGTACGGCATGAACGTCATCGACTCCGGCGTTGCCGTCCTGTCCATGCACGCCCTGTGGGAGGTCGCCAACAAGGCCGATATCTACGAGGCCTACCGCGGCTACAAGGCCTTCCTCGAGCGCGCCTAACCAACCCTTCATCAGTTGCGGTGGAATACGGACTAAACTGGCCCATAAACGGCCAAAACAGACCGTATTCCACCGCAACTTCCATTTTGGCAGAGGAGAGTTCATGCTGCAGGTCATCATTTCGCCCGCCAAGCAAATGCGCGCGGCCCAAGATGCTTTTGAAGTCCTGGGCATTCCACCCTTTGCGCACCAGACGGCCGCCTCCACCGCGCACTGCTAGATATCGAACGAAATGAAGGCAGCGGCGGCCTGCAAGCGCTATGGAACGTGAGTGACAAACTGCTGGGGCCTTGCCTCAACACCCTGCATGAGTTCGGGCCTATCCTGAAAAACGACGATCTCGACAATCCCGAACTCGCCCGTCACCTCTCCCCTGCCGTCATGTCCTATCACGGCATTCAATACCAGAGCATGGCACCCGAGGTGATGGATGCCGCGCAGCTCGCATGGCTGCAAGACCATCTGTGGGTCCTCTCGGGCCTTTACGGATGCATACGCCCCTTTCATGCCGTCGAACCGTATCGGCTGGAGATGGGCGCGAAGCTCGCCGTCGACGATGCCCGAGACCTCTACGCGTTTTGGAGCGACAAGCTCGCGCGGGCTATCGCCCCGGCAGGCTCAAACACCACGATCGTCAACCTCGCCAGCGTAGAGTATGCTAAAGCCGTTCTGCCCCACCTCGCGGGCGACGCCACGGCCGTCACATGCCTCTTTGGCGAAGGCGTCCGCAACGGCAAGCCCATCCAGCGCTCGACCGCCAGCAAAAAAGCACGCGGCTCCATGGTCCGCTGGATGGCGGAAAACAAGGTCGAGGACGCCGCCGGTCTTACCGAGTTCAACCTTGGCTACCGCTATGTCCCCGAGCTCTCGTCCCCAGACAGCCTGACCTTCATCAACGAGCAAGCATTCTAGAAGCCTGTCGCTAGCGTAGAACTCCACCCCGGCATGCTTTCATGACATTCGGTAAACACTCCGCTATTCTGCTAGACCGTCGGCCTTTGCAATCCCGTTTGTCGAACCGTCCTGATAGACAATCTTGACGTGCTTAACCTCGGACACCGCAACACCCGTCGGAGGCTCCAGACGCCATTCCGTCAGGGCGATATCCATGGTCGTGGGCACATCTCCTTGATCTTTAAGCTTCACCGTCAGCGTTTTGAGCGCCGCGTCAAACGTCACGCGTTCGATTTCTTCGCCTGGAATGGACCCACCACTCAGCTGCAACTGCACAAACTCATCGCGCGGGTACCAATAATCGCCCGGAATGGCGAGCGTATTGGCATTACCGCCAGTACTCCTCACCGTCATAATCGGTAGGCTATCATCGGCCTCAAACTCCCAGGCAGTGCCGCCGCGACCACCAAACGTCCAGATACAAACGGCAATCACCAGCACGGCAAGCACCGCAAAACCAGTCGCGACAAGGCCATGGTGCGCACGGCTTTCCTCGGCCGATACATCCCATTGCGTCTCTCGATATAGATGCTTGTCTTCCATGTTCGCCTCCCCACGGGCATGCTCATCGCGTCAATCGTACCCATTCAGGCTATACTTGAGCCCACCACATAAACGGGGAGCTTGCAGGACAAGACGGCAGGCTGAGACTGGGCGCGCCCGCCCTGACCCGCAAACCTGATATGGGTAATGCCAACGAAGGGAGCCGTGCCAATGAGCACACAGACTGAGCCCAAGCTCGTCACGCAAATCGACTTCGCCCGCGCCGGGCAGATCACACCGCAGATGAAGGAGGTCGCCGAGCGCGAGCATCGCGACCCCGAGTACATCCGCGAACGCGTGGCGGACGGCCGCATCGCCATTCCCGCCAACATCGTGCATATCAAAAAAGGCATGCGCGCCTTTGGTGTCGGCGAGGGCCTGTCCACCAAGGTCAATGTGAACCTGGGTATCTCGGGCGACAAGGCCGACGCCGCCGAGGAGTGGAAGAAGGTCAAGATCGCCGAGGACTTTGGCGCCGACGCCATCATGGACCTCTCCAACTCGGGCAAGACGCGCCAGTTCCGCCAGCAGCTCATCAACGAGACGCCGCTCATGGTAGGCACCGTCCCCATGTATGACGCCATCGGCTACATGGAAAAGCCGCTGGTCAAGCTCACCAAGGACGATCTGCTCGAGGTCGTGCGCGCGCATGCCGAGGACGGCGTGGACTTTATGACCATCCACTGCGGCATCAACAAATCGGTCATCAAAACCTTTAAGGAGACCGGCCGCCTCATGAACATCGTCAGCCGCGGCGGCTCGCTGCTGTTTGGCTGGATGGAAGTCACCGGCAACGAGAACCCCTTCTACGAGTTCTACGACGAAGTGCTCGAGATCTGCCACGAGTACGACGTGACGATCTCGCTCGGCGACTCCTGCCGCCCGGGCTGCCTCTACGACTCCAACGACGCCACCGAGACCGCCGAGATGATCGAGCTGGGCAAGCTGTGCAAGCGCGCCTGGGCCGCCGGCGTCCAGGTCATGGTCGAGGGCCCGGGTCACATGGCACTCGACGAGATCGCCGCCAACATGAAACTGCAGAAGCGCCTATGCCACAATGCCCCGTTCTATGTGCTCGGGCCGCTGGTGACCGATATCGGCGTGGGTTACGACCACATCACCGCTGCCATCGGCGGCGCCATCTCCGCCAGCTCCGGTGCCGACTTCCTGTGCTACGTGACGCCGGCCGAGCACCTGTGCCTGCCCAACGCCCAGGACGTGCTCGATGGCCTCATGGCCACCAAGATCGCCGCACACGCCGCCGACATCGCCAAGAAGGTGCCGCACGCCCGCGACATGGATGACAAGATGGGCCAGGCACGCCGCAAGCTCGACTGGGACGCCATGTGGAAGTGCGCTCTCGACCCGGTCACCGGTAAGAAGCGCTACGAGGAATCCCCCGCTGCCACCGAGGGCACCTGCACCATGTGCGGCAAGATGTGCGCCGTCCGTACCGTCAACAAGGTGTTCGAAGGCACGACGATCGATCTTGGCATGGAGGACTAACTCGTCACCGGAGCCACAAACGGCCACAAGGTGTTCGTCAATTGTTGACATGTGAACATTGTCTTACATTTACGTAAAGATTGCACCGCCCGCCCGGGATCGGCATACAGCCGACCCGGGCAACTTTATAATGCAGGCAGAAGACCCATTTGAATCCGACCAGACAAGGGAGCGAACATGGATCGCAGCAAGGTACCTGCCGTTCTATCCATCGCAGGATCCGATTCCAGCGGTGGCGCCGGCATTCAGGCCGACATCAAGACCATCACGGCGCACCGTCTGTATGCCGAGACAGCCATCACGGCCATCACCGCACAAAACACACTCGGTGTCACCGCCATGCAGAACATCTCCCCGGATATTGTCGCGGCGCAGATCGATGCCGTTTTTGACGATATCCGACCCAGCGCCGTCAAGATCGGCACGGTTTCCTCTGCCGAGATTATCGAGGTTATCGCCGACCGCTTGAGCGCCTGGGACGCACAAAATATCGTCGTCGACCCCGTCATGGTCGCCACCTCGGGTGCTCGCCTCATTGCCGAGGATGCCGCTGAGGCACTCACCCGCCGCCTGTTCCCGCTGGCGACCGTTATCACGCCCAACATTCCCGAGGCCATGGCGCTGCTCGATTATGAGGTCGATTCCGAGCGCACGCAGCAAAATGCCGCCATGCTTCTCACCCGTCGCTTTGGCTGCGCGTCTCTCGTTAAGGGCGGGCATTTTGTCAACGAGGCCAACGATGTGCTAGCAGAGCCCGCGCCGCTCGATGACGAGGGCAACCATCTGGGCGATCCGCTCACCACGTGGTTCCGCCACAAGCGCATCGAGACCGGCAACACGCACGGTACTGGCTGTACGCTTTCGTCCGCCATCGCCTGCGCGCTGGCCCAGGGCATGGATCTTGCCGATGCCGTCAACGCCGGCAAGGCCTACCTAACGGGCGCTCTCGCCGCTGGCTTTGACATGGGCAAAGGCTCCGGCCCCGTCAACCACATGTGGCAGTACTAAGCCCCATCCCAAACCGCCACAAAGGGGACAGGCACCTTTGTGGCGGTTCCCGCAAACATCTCGATCTGTAACAGTTAGAGTCCGTTTTTCGGCCCACCTGTTACAGATTGAGACATTCAAATTCCGCTGAGAAGAAAATCTCGATCTGTAACAGTAACTCGGCGAAATCGACCCTAGATGTTACAGATCGAGACAAACGACCGATATCGACCTAAATAATCTCAATCTGTAACATCTAGCCCGTTTTCGGCCTTACAGCTGTTACAGATCAAGACAAACCAACGAAACAAGCCACCGCAAGGGGAACTTTTGTACTGCTTAGGGCCGTACTACTCTCCGATCATCTCTTTGAGCTTGGCTGCCACGGCATGGCCGAGGCTCTCGTGGCTTTCCGGCATCATGTGCAGATAATCGATATCGCCCGGCTCGGCAAAATCGGCGGCATTCAAAAAGTCGCAGCCAAACTGTTCGGCAACATACGCATAGTACTCGCCAAAATGCTCCGAGGCCTCGACGGAGTGCTCGTCAAAGTCGGTCATATACACATCGGCGATCTGCGGCTTGATCTTGATAGGAGCCATCAGCAGAATGCGCGGACAAGGCGCAGCGTCGGTCCACGGAAACGCGCGGACAGCGCGAATCAGCGCCATGGCGCCACGGGCGATATCGGAAGCTGTCACGTTAAAGACCGTCTTACAGTCGTTGGTGCCCAGCATAATCACGATCGCATCCAGCGGCTTATGGGCCTCGAGCAGCATCGGCAACGCGCGAATACCGTTGAGATTAGTATCCAGATGGCACATATCGTCGCGCACCGTCGTGCGGCCGTTTAAGCCTTCCTCAATTACGTGCCAGTCCTCGCCCAGGTCACGCTGGGCCACGCCGCACCAGCGCACATCGTGCGCATAGCGCACCGCGGTGCCGTCGCGCATACCTGCCGGATCGTAGCCATAGGTATTGCTGTCACCAAAGCACAGAACGTTTTTCATCGTAAGCCCTTCCTTTAGTAAAAAGCCGACGGGAGCAGCCCTCCCGCCGGCTCGACCTATCTGTCGGCACGTACCGATTACAGGTACTTGTGCCAATCGTCCTCGTCCTCATCGTCCTCGGCAGCAGCCTGGGCCTGCTCGGCGGCGCGAGCAGCCGCAGCGCGAGCGGCAACCTGGGCATAGGACTCCTCGTTGCGCTCGGGGAAGTTTGCCAGCACGTGCTCGAACTTGGCAAAGTCTTCGTCCCAACGCGTAGAAGGCACGGCAAAGAAGACCTGCTTGACCTTGAAGTCACCCGACGCAAGCTCCTTGCGGAAGAGCTCAGCCACGGCCTCGGCGTCAAAGCCGTTGTTGTCGCAGCCCCAAGCGCCCAGCACGAGCTTCTCGCGACCCAGCTCATCGCAGATGGCAAGCACAAAGCGGATGCGATCGCGCAGGGCATCCAGCAAGGCATCGTCACCCACGCGATACTCCTGGCGAGCGCGCTTGGCGTTGGGCGCGGCGGCAACGATCACGTCAGCATATGCATGTACGTGATTGCGGTCGAAGCGCACCGCAGGCACCACCAGCGCACGGTTGCGGTAAAGCTCGCAGTTGATGTTGCGGCGACGGTTCTCGCCGTACCATTTGCGCTGCTTATCGAGCACGTTGTACAGGTACGAATCGGCACAGAGCGTGGCCTCCTGGCCCAGATAGCCCTGGATGTAGCCACCGCCCGGGTTGGTGAACGAGGCAAAGGCGAGCACGGCCATGTCGCAGAACTGCGCGTAGCCTCGGCCGTTATCCAGAATGGCCTGCGTGGCAGAGGCGTCGAGCACGGTGACCTCGGGCAGGACCGGAGCAGGCTTTTCAGCGGCAGGCGCAGGCTCGGTCTCCGCGGCCTCCTCTGCAGGCGCAGGCTCGGCCACGGCCTCAGCCTCGGCAGACGCAACCTCGGCGGCCTCAGACTCCTCGGCGACCTGCTCCTCGGCAGCCGCAGCCGCTTGGGCCTTGGCCTTCATCGCCGCGACAAAGCCGGCAGGCATGCCGTCAAACTCGCGAACACCAGCAAGCGAACGCTCGATATCCTTGGCGCAGGCCTCGGACACAGTCATCACGTGACGCTCGGCGGCCTTGGCACGGGCCTCGCGCTTGGGATTGGGCTGACCCGCTCGGTTGGACCTGCGGTTACGGTTCCTGTTGTCAACGTCTGCCATAAGTGGTCACCTTTCTCGGTCTCTGCCGCTATCGGCTTTTCCATCCATGATACCCCGCCGCGCACAAAAAAGACGGCCCCGAAGGACCGCCTTTCGCATCGTTTTACCGTGTCCGGCAGGAAGCATCGCAATGCCGCGCTTTAATCGCGACGGCCGAGGATGTTCAGAATGCGCAGGAACACGTTGATAATATCCACGAACAGATTGGACGCCATGAGCACGGCGTTGGGCAGCGTGGGCGGCACCGTCGTGGCAACATAGGTGTCGTAGCCAATAAAGCCGGCGAACACCACGATCACGATCAGATCGGTGATGGTCTGTGAGACGCCCATGAACATCAGCACGATCTCAACCAGAATAGTAGCGAGCAGAATGCCAAAACCGATGCCATATACGCGCTGGAAAAACTTGGGGAACGTCACGCCCAAGGCGCCAAAGACAAAGGTGATGGCGGCCGTGGCGATAAAGGCAGTGTTGATGGTGGGCAGGTCGTAATTGGCAAGGCCAAACGACGCGGTCAGGCCAAAGGTACTCGCAAAGATTACGTAGCCCACAAGGGACAGACCCACAGACTGCTTGCCCGCGGCGGCCGACATCATGACCATGCCGACGATGGTCAAAATAAACGAGCCAAAAACCAGCGGTAGGGCAGCCCCGCTCATCATCATGCGCGCAAACGACATGGTGCTCGTAAAGTAAGCACCGACGCCCATGGCACAAAAGCCCAAGAAGATGAGGGCAGACATGGCAAGATTATACGCACGCGGCGACATCTCCTTGGCACGGCTTGCGCCGGTTTCGATGGGGCCGTTCTGATAGCCCTGAATATCGTTCATAATTTCGTCCTTTCAAAAGCGCCGCGACAGCGCAGTAGCTGACAAGATTCCTGTCATTGTACCCGAATGCCGTACGTCCTTACCTACGGCGCTCGCCCTCGAGCGTGCGATCAAAGGCCCAGACCCACCAACGCATCACGTGTGCCTGCGAGCCGTCCGCCCGCTCGCGCGTCTGGTCCTCCAGATACAACTCGGTCGCGTGCCCGCCAAAACGCACCTTATAGGTTGCCGTACGGATGCCGTGGACCATCAGGCCAAACCCGGTGGTCGAGATAATTTCGTCAATCGTAAAGCAACGA
>USBA01000067.1 GCA_900552735.1 uncultured Collinsella sp.
CCTGCAGACCTCATGCGATACCTCTCCGACCCCCGCGCCACGACGGCGCTAACCGCCGAAGGTTACGATGTCAACAACCTGCCCGCGTCCCTGGTGCATCTCGCCGCGCGCATCACGCTGGCAAGCAGCAATGCCGCAGAGAGCGCCTATGACGGCAGCGTCTGCGCGCTCGCGCGAAATAGGCACTGCGATACGGGGTGCATGTGCGAGTTCCCCCACGAAATTGGCTATTTTTTGGGCTATCCCTACGAAGATGTCCATCAGTTTATCGTCCAGCACGGCGAAAACTATAAGGTCTTTGGCGCATGGAATGTATACACAAACGTTGAGCAGGCGCTCACGACCTTCGATTCCTATCGCGCATGCACGCAATACCTTACCTACATCTATCAACAGGGCTGCACTCTGGGACAACTTGTCCAGGCAACCCGATAGAGCATACAAAACGCGGCCGCACGCCGCACAACCGAAAGGAAGACATATGAGCAAGATCGCAGTCGTCTACTGGAGCGGTACAGGCAACACCGAGGCCATGGCAAACTTCGTTGCCGAGGGCGCAACCGGTGCCGGCGCCGAGGCAGAGGTCATCTCCTGCGCCGACTTCTCTGCCGACAAGGCCGCCGAATATGATGCCTTCGCCTTCGGCTGCCCCGCCATGGGTTCCGAGGAGCTTGAATACGATGAGTTCCAGCCCATGTGGGATGAGGTCAAGGAGACCCTCGGCGACAAGAAGGTCGTCCTCTTTGGCTCTTATTCGTGGGCCGAGGGCGAATGGATGGACAACTGGAAGGCGGACGCCGACGAGGTGGGCGTCAACGTCGTCGATTCCGTCATCTGCTACGATGCGCCCGATGATGAGGGCGAGACCGCTTGCAAGGCCCTCGGAGCCGAGCTCGCGTAACGAACCCAGGGCCTCCAAAAGAGCCCGCATCAAAGCGCATCCTCATCCCTACAAAAGAGCGGGGGCTGGATTCAAGTCCAGCCCCCGCTCTTTTATAACGGCAGTTACATCAACCGGCTACGAGATATTGCCCAAAAACGCCTTGGTGCGTTCGCTCTTGGGATGGTCGAAGACCTCGCTCGGCGTACCCTCTTCCACGATAACGCCACCGTCCATAAAGACGACGCGGTCGGCGACGTCGCGGGCAAAGCCCATCTCGTGCGTCACCACAATCATGGTCATACCGTCACGTGCCAGGTCGCGCATGACGCCCAATACATCGCGGACGAGCTCGGGGTCAAGCGCCGACGTGGCCTCGTCAAAGAGCATGACGTGAGGGTTCATCGACAGGGCGCGAGCGATGGCCACGCGCTGCTGTTGACCGCCCGAAAGCTGACTCGGCATAAAATCGATGCGCTCGGCCAGGCCGACCTTGGTCAGCTCCTCGACGGCAATCTTCTCGGCCTCTTCCTTGCTGCGCTTGAGCACCTTTTGCTGCGCAAGCATGACGTTCTTTTTGACCGACAGGTGCGGGAATAGATTGAACTGCTGAAACACCATGCCCAAGTGCGTGCGTACCTTATTGAGGTCGACGCCCTTGGCACACACATCCACGCCCTCAACGACAATCGAGCCGCTCGTAGGTTGCTCCAGACGATTGATGCAGCGAAGCATCGTCGACTTACCCGAGCCCGAGGGACCTAGGACTACGACGACCTCGCCCTTATGCACATCAAGATCGATGTCGCGCAGGACCACGTTGTCGCCAAAGGCCTTCTGGAGATTCTTGATGCTGACAACGACCTCGTTCGAGTTATTGGTTTCGCTCATGATAGAACCTCCTTACAGGCCGGCGATATGATCGGCGGGCGTCGCGACAACCTGTCCGGCGCTCTTGGCGGGACGCTTCTTTTTGGTTTCGGCCGTCCCCAGAAGCCTCGCCTCAAGACCGCTCACCAAGCGCGCAAGCGGCAGTGTAATGACCAGATAGAACAGGGCGGCAACCACATACGGCGTAATGGAACCCGTCGTGGCCACGATGGTGCGGGCGTTCATGACGATCTCGACCACACCAACGGCGGCTAGCAGTGACGTGTCCTTGTAGAGCAGGATGAACTCACTGGTCAACGTAGGCAGAACATTGCGGAACGTCTGCGGAATCATAACGTAGAGCAGTGTCTGGAAGGCATTCATGCCCAGAGAGCGAGCAGCCTCATTTTGGCCCTTGGGGATCGATTGAATACCGGCACGGAAGATCTCACACAGGTACGCAGACGAGTTCATGGCCATGACGATAACGCCCAAGACATAGTCGTCCACCTTGACGCCGGCCAACGGCAGACCAAAGAACGCGATATAGATCTGCAGGAACGCCGGCGTACCGCGGATGATATTCACATAGATGCCGGCAAGGCAACGCAGAATGCGCGACTTGGAGATGCGCATGAGCGACAAGGCAAAGCCAAAGGGAATTGCCAGCGGAAACGCCACGAGCACGATCGAAAGCGACATAAGGAAGCCCTTGAAGACGATCGGCAGGCTCTGGACCAAAATGACCGGGTTCAGGAACAGACGAAGGAACATGTTGGAATTCCATGCCTCGACCCACGGCTGCTCTTTAAGATCGGCCAGGAAGTTATCGAATGCCGTCACGCCCTTAATCTCCACCGACGGAATCTTGGAGATCTTCTTGGTCGAGCCATCGGCCAAAGTGTAGGTGCCGCTAAAGGCCTCATCGCCACCCTCGACGGGGAAGGTCACGCCGTAAACCTCGACACGGAAAAAGCCGCCGGCAGGCGCCGTCTCGCCAAAGTCAATCTTGAGCGTCTGGCCGTCAGCCTTGCACGTGGGCTTCATGGGCGTACGATCCATGAGGTCCTCGCCCGAGAGCATCGTCAATCGCGTGTCATCGGTACCAAACGTCGTGCCGTCGACAAACGTCAGCGAAAGACCGCTCAGCTCCTCATCGGCATCGGCCTGGACCTCCCAGGTAATGCGCGTCTCGGTACCGCCGACCACAGCGCTGCCCGAACCGGTGTTGGGTCGGGCGGTAATCTTTGCGGTCTCAAGCGCCTGGGCGGTCGTAGGCGCATATGCCCCCGCGCACACCAGCGCGAGCGCCACGGCCATGACGCAGACTAGCTTTTGGAGCAAGGCGGGCAGTGGAAAACGCTGCTCCGCGGCCCCTTTGTTCAGTCGAGACAAGGTGGCTCCTATCGTAGAAGTTGCCGGCAAAACGAGACGGAAATGCTCTCCGTCAAGAGAAGCGCAAAGGCCCTCTCCGCCAAAACGGAAAGGGCCCGCGCGCAATCAAGTAGCTATTTTACTTGATGTTGTACTTAGCCATGAGGGCGTCGACGGTACCGTCGTCGGTCAGGTCCTTGATGGCCTGGTTGATATCGTCCTTGAGCTTGGTGTTGCCCTGGTTGATGGCGATGGCGTACTCCTCGCCGGTGCTGATCTGCTTAATGGTCTGGCAGGTGTTGAACTGCTCGGCGGTCAGCTGGCTGGCAACGGAGCGGTTGGTGACTACGGCGTCGCCCTTATCGGACTGCAGGGCGCTGAAGCACTCGGTGGCGTCCTTGTAGGGGACAATCTTGGCCTTGGGGAAGTTCTCCTGGGCAAAGGACTCGGCGGTCGAGCCAGACTGGACGATGATGGTAGCGTCGGCGTTGTTGAGCTTCTCGCTGTAGTTATCGGCCGTGATGTCGGTGTTATCGACCTTGGTCACGATAGCCTGATCGTCCATGTAGTAGGAATCGGAGAAAGTGACTTCCTTCTCACGCTCGGGCGTGTCGGTGATAGCCGCGATGGAGACGTCATACTTGGCGCCCGAAGCGACGCCCGGAACCAGCGTGTCAAAGTCGTTATTGACGTACTCGACATCCAGGCCCAACTTGTCGCCGATAGCCTTGATGAGCTCAAGGTCAAAGCCCTGATAATCGCCGTTGTCATCCTTGTACTCAAACGGAGCGTACTCGGCAGAGGTGCCGACGGTCAGCGTACCGTCCTTGACGAGCGCGTACTCCTTGGAGCCGTCGACCTTCTCGACCTTAGCGTCGTCAGAGCTGCTGGAGCCGGCATCAGAACCAGAGGTGGCGTTGGACGAGCCGCAACCCGTCAGTGCGAGGGCGAGCGCCATGGCGCCCGTGGCGGCAAATGCGCCAAGCTTCTTGATCTTCATAATCAGTCTCCTTCCGGTGACCCCGTTTGATTCAGAGGTCTGCAAAAACTGTTGGCTATTATGCACCCGTAAGTGCGAATCTGCAATTAGAAAACTGATTGAAACAAACCCATAACGTGAATGGAGCACTCCACTTTATGACAGTCATTACTGCTGCAACGACCTTAACAGTTTGATTTCAGCCGCATAACCTGCAAGTTCGTTCGGAGTCTCCAAAATAAACGGAAGCGAACGCAAGTGGCCATTCGATACAATATTCTGCATAACCTGCATACCGCCGCCAAACTCTTCACTACCCAGGTAGCCCTTGCCGATGCACTCGTGGCGATCCTTATGGGCGCCGCAGGGATTCTTGGAGTCATTGATATGCACGGCGCGCAAGCGCTCGATACCCACCACACCATCGAACTCGTCGAGTACGCCGTCCAGATCATGGATGATGTCGTAGCCGGCATCGCTCACATGGCAGGTGTCCAAACAAACGCCCAGCTTATCGGACAGCTCTGGGCACTTGGCGGCAACGCCCTCGATAATGCACGCCAGTTCCTCAAAGCTGCGGCCCACCTCGGTACCCTTTCCCGCCATGGTCTCGAGCAGCACCGTCGTCTGCTGGCCCTCAAACATCACCTGGCACAAGGTGTCGACGATCATCTGGATGCCGGCATCAGCCCCCTGCCCCACATGCGCGCCGGGGTGGAAGTTGTAATAGTTGCCGGGCAGTGCTTCCAGACGCTGCAAGTCCTCGGCCATTGCCTCCAGGGCAAACTCGCGCGCCCGCTCTTTGGCAGAACAGGGATTGTAGGTATAGGGGGCATGAGCCACGAGTGGGCCAAAATCATTTTGCGCCATAAGGTCACGCAGGGCCGCCACATCATCCATGTCAAGGTCTTTCGCCTTGCCGCCGCGCGGGTTGCGCGTAAAGAATGCAAAGGTATCGGCGCCAATGGATAGCGCCGTCTCCCCCATTGCCCGATAGCCCTTCGTCGTCGAAAGATGGCACCCAATCGTCAGCATCTCCAGCTCCCTCCTCATCAGTTGCGGTGAAATACGGTCTATTGGTGCCCTATTTTGGCGCAAACAGACCGTATTCCACCGCAAGTTATAAAAGGGGCATCAGGGACAAAGGCCTCCAGGCATTCCAAGCGCTGGTGCCATGCCCCCACGCCCTAAAGTTTCAAACGAATCGCATCGATGATGCGTGCGCAGCGCTGCGTGGCGGCTAGGGACATGATGGGGCTTTCGAGTTTCCCCGCCTGAATGAGCTGCGTCGCATGCGATGTCTCACCGTAAAAATCATCGACCTCAAATGGTGCATCGATTTCGAGTACTCGACCGTCGGAGTACTTCACATGGGCGAGCTCGGGGCGATGGAGACGCTCGATTTCCAACGAGCCCCGCTCACAGGCAATCGTTAAGCGGCTTTCATATGTTGCTTTGCCGTCGCACACCATATGAATGGGTATACCGCCGACGCTCATATGGATCTCGTCGGCCCAATCGACGCGACCGCCCGATACGTCACGCCAGCGAACTTCACGGGACGAAACCTCGCACGCGCCCGCGAGCAAATCCTCAAACCAACCGACCGCATAGCAGCCCATGTCATATAGACAGCCGCCCTGCAACGGATCAAGCAGATAGCCCGAAGGAGACTCGCCGTAATCGAGCTTTTGCACGCTTTCAATCGAGACAATACGGCCAAGCTCACCCGACGCAAGCAAGTCTTTCACGCGAGTGCGCATCGGGCAAAACCGATTCTTCATCGCCTCCATAAACAGCACGCCGCGCTCGCGAGAGGTGGAGGCAATCGAGAGAGCCTCTTCCTCACTCAAAACGGCCGGCTTTTCGCACAGCACGGCCTTTCCCGCGCGCAGCGCCCGACAGACCCAATGCGCATGCATGCCATGTGGAAGAGCCAAGTAGATTGCGTCGACATCGGGGTCGGCAATCAGCGCATCATAAGCCGCATCGCCGCTATCGTCAGCCGTGGCATAACTGTGCGCGGCATCAATCGAAAACGCACTGCAAAACTCCTCAACATGCGAAGGAGTGCGACCGGCGGCAGCCACAAGCCGTGCCCCGTCCACCTCCTTGAGCGACGCTGCAAATCGATGCGAAATGTTCCCAGCGCCCAAAACGCCCCAACGAACCTCACGTAAATCATCACATGAATCCCGATGGCCCACGACAGCCCCCTTCAGTTGCGGTGGAATAGTTCCTGCTTGGCCCCTATTCTGCCGCAAACAAGAACTATTCCACCGCAAGTTATAAAAGGGGCATCAGGAGCGCGTTTTGCAAAAGGCTTTAAGCGCGGCCGTTACGGGGCCAGGCTGGAAACGTCGGCGCACATCATCGAGACGCTCGGGAATATCGATGTGCTGTGGGCAGTGACGTGCGCATTTACCGCACTTGACGCAATTGCTCACCAGCTTGGGCTCGTTCGTCCGCACCGCGCTCGCCGTAAAGTATTGAGACAGCCCCGTAAACCAACTATGCGCGTAGCTCGCGTTGTAGGCACCAAAGCAGCCGGGAATATTGATGCCCTTGGGGCACGGCATGCAGTAGCCGCACCCCGTACAGGGCACGCGATTCGATTTCTCAAACTCTCCCAGCACACGTGCGATGGTATCGAGCTGCTCTGTCGTCATCGAATCCGGCAGTGCGCGATCCGCCAATGCCGCGTTCTCGTCCACCTGCGCGGTATCGGTCATGCCCGAAAGCAGCATCGTGACTTGAGGATGGTTCCATACCCACGAAAGACCCCAAGCAGCCGGCGTCTTCAGGTACGGATCGCGTACGCCATCGAGCACGGCGCGGGCCCGCGGAGGCAGCTTGCCCGCCAGGCGTCCACCCAAAAGCGGTTCCATCACAAACACCGCGAGCCCGCGCTCGGCAGCTGCCATGAGTCCCGCCGTTCCCGCTTGGTAATGCTCGCCGGCATAGTTGTACTGGATCTGGCAGAAATCCCAGTCATATGCGTCAAGCATCGTAAGGAAGTCCGCCGCGCTGCCGTGGTACGAAAAACCAATCTGGCGAATGCGCCCCGCCGCCTTTTGATGCGCGATCCAGTCCTCGATGCCCAACGCCACCACACGTTCCCACTGGGCGGGCGAGGTAATGTTGTGCATGAGGTAATAGTCGATACGGTCGGTCCGCAGGCGACGCAGCTGCTCGTCGAAGAACCGGTCGAAATCCTCCGCGCATTTGCACGAAGCATGTGGCAGCTTGGTCGCGAGCAAAACCTGGTCGCGTAGGCCTAGGCGCTCAAGCGAAGCGCCCACGCAAGCCTCGTTGCCGGGATAGAGATAGGCCGTATCCAGATAATTAATCCCCTGCTCCACCGCACGAGAAATAATCGCATCGGCTGTCTTCGCATCCGGATGTCCCGGCGCACCGGGAAACCTCATGCAGCCCAGACCCAGAGCAGATATTCGGTTACCGCTTTTGGGGTCAACGCGGTATTGCACGGACCCTCCCTTCGCCATCAGCGCCCCGACAAGGCGAAACCCAACGGTCACGCCATCGAAACACATTGGAATCGCAATCGAGAACGTATCGTAACGCAGCAGAAATCAAGCCGTCACGGCACCGCTTTAACATCAGCAAAAAGTCCGATGAAAGGAGGAGAGCGTGACCACGCGTGAGGACACCTACCCCCTACCCCGGCGAGCAGTACATCCTCTCGGTCGACCGCTATCAGATCGAGGTCATGGACCATCTGGACGAGCTTCCCGCCACAGGCGCTGTCATCTTCTGCACCTTCCCCAAGGTGCGCGATGGCGTCGGATACCCTGCGCGCGTTTTTGCGGTCTGTCCCGCGGCATAAGTTCCCATGAGTTTGTTCTTCTAAATTCCGCCTCCGGTGCACGCCACATGCTCCAGCGGCATACAATCCACCAGGCGCCCCTCATGCGGGCGCCTTTTAGTGGGGAGATGATTCACATGCAGATCAACAAGGTCGCCTTTATCGGCAAGGGCGGCGTCGGCCTGCTCTACGGCAGCATGATTGCCACGGCCCTCGGCAATGACGCCGTCGAATACGTTATGGATGACGCCCGTTTTGAGCGTCACGTGGGCGATGCGCTCACCGTCAACGGCAAGCCCTGTGCGCTCAAGTCCATCCGCGCCAGTGAGGCAACGCCCGCCGATCTGGTCATTCTCACGGTCAAGACGACGGGACTCAACCAAGCGCTCAAGACTATGGAGCGCGTCGTGGGGCCCAACACGCTCATCGCCTCGCTGTGCAACGGCATTACGAGCGAGCAAAAGATTGCCGAACGCTTTGGCTGGAAGCATACCGTTCTTGGTATTTGCCAAGGCATGGACGCCGTGTTCCTCAACGGAGAGCTCACCTTTACCAATGCGGGCGAAATCCGCTTTGGCGCGGCGGCCGGTACGGACCCCGCAGCCATCACCGCCATCGACGAGCTCTACACACGCTGCGGCATCGCCCATACCGTCGAGAGCGACATTGCACACCGCATGTGCGCCAAACTCATGCTCAACGACGGCATCAACCAGACCTGTATGGCCTACGGCGGGACCTACGGAAGCGCCACGGAGCCGGGCTCCGAGCAGCGCCGCTGTTTTGTCGCCGCCATGCGCGAGACGCTTGCGGTTGCCAACGCCGAGGGCGTTGAGCTGACCGAGGCAGACCTGACGCAAATGGTGCACCTCATCGAGGGAATCGACCCCGCCGGTATGCCCTCGATGGCTCAAGACCGCGTCGCAAGGCGCAAAACCGAGGTTGATGAGTTCGCGGGCACCATCTGCCGCCTCGCAGCCAAACACGATATCCAGGTGCCGCAAAACGATTGGCTCTATCGACGCATCCGCGATATCGAGAAAAGCTGGTAGCGCCAACGCACCGCATTCAACAGCCTTAACAGCAAAGCCGCCGCAAGGAAACCGTTCCCCCTGCGGCGGCTTTCATCTTCGTCTATGACCAGCGGCCAATCTCACAACAGTTAGCGTTGCGACTCCGGCACCTCGTCCTCGTCATCGCGGCAAAGCAGCACGCCGGCGCTTCCCAGCAGCGCCACTGCGATCAGCGCGCCAACCACGATTGGAGTAGCCCCGCATGCCCCCTGCATGCCCGCAACGAGCGCGGCCGTAGGACCAAGGCAGCCAAGCACCAATGCGACGGCGGCAACGGCGATATCTCGAGCGTTCACAAGACCACTTCCTCCAAGAGAAAGACCTTAATTCTCAAGAACCAGTGTGCCCCGCATCCATACGCCCAGCGTACCGCCACGGTAAGGGCTCTGTTAACTCAAACGCATACATAGAACGGACGTCCTTACGTTGCCCTAAAGCTCGGTAAAGACACCCGTCCGCCAAATATCCGTGATGCAGAAAAATTACCAACCGGTGTAGAACTCGGTGGTACCCGAATCAAAAAAAAAAAAATAGACCAGAAAAACAAGCCTATTGCCCAAGGCAGCCACACTTGGGAAAATCAGTTAGTCGACGGGCTTTGGACGTACAGTAT
>USBA01000068.1 GCA_900552735.1 uncultured Collinsella sp.
ACGATAAACGAAAGCGCGTCCACCTCATCGCCCGAAAGCAAAATATCGAGCTTGACGAGTTCGGAGGGACGGTACTCGTTGAACTCGTAGTCGAGTGAGGCATAGCCCTTGGTGCGACTCTTGAGCTGGTCAAAGAAGTCCAGGATGAGCTCGGCGAGCGGCATGTCGAAGCGCATCTCGACCGATTTGCTCGTGAGATGGATCATGTCAGTTGTAATGCCGCGGTGCTCGATAGCGAGCTGCATGACGGCACCCGTATACTCGGGCGGGCAGATAATTTTGGCCTTGAGGTAAGGCTCCTCAATGCGCTCGATGCGCGTAGCCTCGGGCAGATCCTGCGGGCTGCGAACATCAATCATCTCGCCGTCGGTCTTATAGACGTGATAGTCCACCGAAGGGCTCGTAGCAATGAGGTCAAGGTTGAACTCGCGCTCCAGGCGCTCCTTGACGACTTCCATATGCAGCTGCCCTAAGAAGCCCACGCGGAAGCCAAAGCCGAGCGCCACCGAGGTCTCGGGCTCCCACACCAACGACGGGTCGTTGACGTGCAGCTTATCGAGAGCGTCGCGCAGGTTCTCGTAATCCTTGTTGTCGATCGGAAACAGGCCCGTATAGACCATGGGCTTGGCCTCGCGGTAACCGGGAAGCGGCTCGGGGCAGGGATTAGACGCCCACGTGAGGGTATCGCCCACGTGCACGGCCTCAGGATCCTTCAGACCCGTGACCACGTAGCCGACCTCGCCAACCGTCAGTGCGTCAACCGGGGTCTCGGCAGGACGCTTGACGCCCACGCCGTCGACCAAGAAGTCACCTTCTGCCTGCATCATGCGCAGAGTATCGCCCTTCTTGATGGAGCCGTCAAAGACGCGGACCGTGGCAACGACGCCGCGGTACTCATCGAAATACGAATCCAGGATAAGCGCCTTGAGCGGCGCGTTCGCATCGCCCTTGGGCGGAGAGATCAAAAAGACGATAGACTCCAGCAAATCGTGAATGCCCTCGCCGGTCTTGCCCGATACGCATACGGCATCGTCGGCAGGGATCGCCAGGTCGTCCTCGATCTCGGTCTTGACCTCGTCGGGGTGTGCCGACGGCAGGTCGATCTTGTTGATAGCGGGCACGATATCCAAGTTGGCGTTCATGGCGAGCGTCGCGTTGGAGACGGTCTGCGCCTCGACGCCCTGCGTGGCGTCGACGACAAGCACCGCACCCTCGCAGGCGGCAAGCGAACGCGAGACCTCGTAGGTAAAGTCCACGTGGCCCGGCGTATCGATCAGGTTGAACTGATACGTCTCACCATCGTCGGCGTCATAGGACACGCGAACGGCATTAGACTTGATCGTGATGCCGCGCTCGCGCTCGATATCCATGGTGTCGAGCAGCTGCGACTCCATGTCGCGCTCGTCGACGGTATGGGTGAGCTCGAGGATGCGGTCACTGATCGTGGACTTGCCATGGTCGATGTGCGCAACGATCGAGAAGTTGCGGATGTGGGAAATGTCAATTGAAGTATTCATGCGGACTATCTTACCCGAGCGGTACAAAAAATGGAGCCTGTTCCATAAAACAGGCTCCATTTATGCGCGTAATCTGTGTGGTGTGAAATTTACAACTTAGGCGTTGATGCTGTTCACGAGCTTGGCAAGACCGGACTTGCGGTTGGAAGCCTGGTTCTTGTGGATAACATGCTTGGCGGCAGCCATGTCGAGACGCTTGGTGACGGTCTTGAGGGCAGCCTGGGCCTTCTCGGCGTCGCCCTCGGCGACGGCGGACTGGACGTGCTTGGTCAGCGTCTTGAGCTCGGACTTGACAGCCTTGTTACGCATGCGAGCTGCCTCATTGGTGCGGATACGCTTCTTCTGAGACTTGATGTTTGCCACTTCTGGAGTTCCTTTCGAGTTCCTTGCAAAAAATGTATGACACCTCTGAGACACGGTGAGGTCATGCAAGCGCCTACTATAGCACGCTCCCCCTCAAAGGGATAGAACGAATTTGTCAAATAGGCAGGTATCATCACGATTTTCTCAAGATGTTCGTAATCCAGAGCAAAAGCGCGGTCTCCGAATCGGCAGAACCCTTCAGTGCGAGCTCCACATCGACCGCGCCCTCGAGCGCAGCGACAAGCTCCGCCATCGAAAAGCGGCGTGCCCAGGTCAGGTGATTTTTGACCTGCCAGGCCTGAAGCTTGAGTGTCGCGGCGAGCTCACGCCCCTGCCCACGAGAGTCGAGCGCCTTGGCGACGATCAACTCGCGGATGCGACCGCATAGCAGCGTGTAGGTCCACACATAGCTCTTGGCGGGCAGCAGCCCAAAGAGCTCAAGCGAGCGGCGCATATCGCGGGCCGAGACGGCATTGAGGAAGTCCCAGGGCTGAACTTCGGCCGTGCGCACGATCCAGCGCTCCACATCGGCAAGCTCAATTTGCGGCGCCTCGACCATCTGGGCAAGCTTGGCCAAGTCGTTATCGAGCATGCGGGTGTTCTCGCCCGAGCGCGAGACGAGCTCCTCGGCAGCAGCCGTCGAGATGGACTTACCGCGCTGCGTCGCCATCTGCTGAACGCGGCGCGGCAGTTCCCAGCGCTTGGTACCCGAACAATCGACGATAGCCTTCTTGTCGATCTTGGCGATTGCCTTATACAGGCGCGTATTCTTGGCAAGTGAGTCGGCAATAATGAGACAGACCGTCGTGGGGCTGGGACTTGCGAGGTACTCGACAAGCGGTTCCGAGACCGCCTTGGCAAGCTTGGAGCAGCCGTCGAGGATCACCAGGCGAAACTCGCTGCCCATGGGAAAGGTATTGAGCGAGCCGATGATCGACTCGATATCGGGATCTTTCGTCATGTCGCGTTCATCGAGGTTGAACTCAACCATACCCGACTTTTCCAAGCGAGCTTTCATACGCGAGACGGCGTGGTCGCGCTTGACCCCATCGGTACCGACGATCAGATATGCCGGCAGCAGACCGGTTTCGGACATTGCGCTCCCCTCTCGCACACACTCGAATTCGTACCGTGCCATTTTAGCCCAGGGGTCCACCGCGCGCCAACGATGTCATCACGGTCGCTGGCATCGCATGGCAAAGCCCTTCGCAGTCGGCGTGACGGTAATGTCGCCGTGTTCGATGGTGCATGCGAACGCACCACCCGCTTCCTTAACTGCATCGATGCAGGCATCCGACGGATGGCCGTAACGATTCCCCTCGCCGGCGCTCGCGATAGAGAACTCGGGCTTAAGCGTGCCCAGCAGGTCTGTGTCGACGGAAACTTTTGAGCCATGATGCCCCAGCTTGAGCACATCGATATCTCCCACCTCCTGTACAAACTCGCGCTCCTGATCGAGCTCGGCGTCACCAGTAAGGAGCACACGCAGGCTCTTGCCTTCCTGAGCGTAGGAGAGCAGCAAAACAAGAGAGTCCTCATTGCCCTCGCCATCCACCGTGTCAAACGGCCACATCACACGAGCCCGAAATGCGCCGATATCGACCGTGTCTCCGCGAGCCACCTGCCGATACGTTACACCCGGGCGATTCAGAACCTCAGTAGGCGCGCCGTCAAGTGCATCGGCCGCGACCGCAATGGTTCCAACCGAAAAACGATCGAGTACGTCGGGAAGACCGCCCCAATGGTCTTCATCCCAATGCGTCACGAAGACGGCGTCGATATGGTGGACGTTATTGCGAACCAACGCCGACACCACGCGGTCATCGAGCCCACAGTCGACGAGTGCCACGGCGCCACCCTGACGAACCAGAATCGCATCGGCCTGGCCAACATCGAGGACCGTTACCGAAGGCGGCGCACATCGATCCCAATAGACATACGGAACACCCGCTGCGAGCATTAAACACAGCAGCCCCGCTGCCATGCTCCGCGCGCGGGGGCGTGGCCACCAGACCAAGAGGGCCACCAGCGCGAATGGCACCACATATACCAAGGGCGTATCGGGCGGCACGCTTACGGATGCGCCCGGAACGGCAGCAAAGAGCTGTTCAAAGAACAGCGCACAGCGGGCGACAATCATGGGCACCACGAGCGCCCCGTGACGCAGCAGCGGCACAAGCGAGCAGGGCACCAGCACAACCGATACAGCGAGCAGCACGCTTATCACCGGACCGATCACGGCATTTGCAAGTGGGGCAATGAGCGAAAACGTCTCAAATGCGGGAATCGTAACGGGAAGTGTCGCCAGCTGCGAGCACAGCGTGACAGACAAAACGCTGGCGACACCCGATGGCATGCCCAGCTCGCCCAAGGCGTAGGTGGCGTAGGGGCAAAAACAAAGGATGGCAAAGACACTGGCGCACGAAAGCTGAAAACCCATTTCGAACAATACCGTCGGACGCAGCAACACAAAGATTGCCATGGTGACGAACAGAGCCGAGAGGCCATGCCGACGACGCCCGGCGCCGTTGGCGACAAGCGTCGCCGCCACCATGCAGCACGCGCGCACGGCCGAGGGCGAGGCGCCCGTAAAGACGGCATAGGCAATAAGAGCCAGCATCAACAGTCCCCGCTGCAGCCCACGAGAGAGGCGTGTCTTTTGCAGGGCGCTCTCAATCACAAACCCCACGATGGCAAGATGGCTGCCCGAGACGGCGATGAGATGTGCGGTGCCCGTTACCGAAAACCAATCGCCCGCCGGCTGGGCGCGCAGCTCGGACGAGCGTCCACAGACAACGCCGGCAATGAGCGAGCGCGCTGGATCGGTCGCTGGCGCGATAACGGCAAGGAGCTCGTTTCGAAGCCAAGACAACGGGCCTGGAGGGCCCTCGTCGATCGATACCAACCGGACGACTTTAACCTTTCGAAGCTCGCCCCGAAGCACGCGTGAGCGCCCATACGCATCATTCTCAAAGCGCGAAATTCGACCGATAGCACGTACATGCGAACCGGCGCCAAGCTCACGATCACACGACAGCCGTACCTGACCCAAACGCTTTTCGCCCGCATACGCATCACAGGTATAGGAGTACGCACCGTCATTGATGGACGGGTCGCCGTACACAACAAACTCGAGACTGCTCGCAGCCCGATTATCCAACGCCCTCGAAGCGCGCAGCGCCCCTATCGCCCAACCCGCGGACACGACCGCTCCCGCCACGAGGCCGAGGGCCGCGGCATACAGCCATCGCCTCCACCGCACAAGGCGCATGCAGGACCGAGCCAATACGATGCACCCTGCTGCCGCAACGGGAATGGCCATAAGCAATGTGACGGGCGCCGCCCGCTCTCCCAGCAGCGCATCGGCCGCCATGTTAAGTACCAAGCCACAGCTCGCACACAAGCCGGCACAAAGGGCTATCGTCCACGGCATCAATGGGCGCGGTGGCATCACATGCTCGCGCTCGGTCGCACTCATACGCAGATGCAATCTTTAATTTTGGCGAGTTTCTTCTCACCGATCCCCGATACGCGCATAAGGTCATCGACCGAGGCAAAGGCCCCGTTTTGCGTCCGTTCGTCGATAATTGACTGGGCCATAGAAGGCCCGATGCCCGAAAGCGTCTGCAGCTCCGCCGCACTTGCCGTATTGATATTCACAAGTCCCGACGAAGACCCTGTACCAGGGGTCGTGGAAGCGCCGCTTTCGGCGCCGCCGACGGCCGCAGCCGTTTGTTGCTCCCCTACCGTCGGCACATAGATCTTTTGACCATCGGTGATCTTGGACGCACGGTTAAGACCCGTCACATTCGCCTCGGCCGTAAGCCCTCCGGCGGCATCAATCGCCTGGGACACCCGTGCTCCATCTTTAAGCCGGTACACGCCAGGCTTCACAACGGCGCCATCAACATCGACGTACACCTCGGCAGCAGAGGAGCTCTTGGCAGACGGCTCATCGGCATCGTCAAGAGAGGCATCCCCGGCCCCGCGCACATCCCGAGGCGCTCGCCTCATCACTACGCTCAAACGATACGTCGCTGGAGTGACCACCAAAACCTGCCATCGCCAAGCCGCTCGCGGCGGCAATGACAACCAGGATCGCCACGACCATCGCCTTATGGCCGAGCAGCTTTTCTGCCCAGCGGTCCATCCGTTTAACCCGTTCGTGTTGCTCGCGCTGCGCCATAGCAAACACCTCCCAACACCATCGTGTCAGGAAACGAACGTCGCAGCCTCCGCACGTCCACACCGGTTATCGCGGTCAAACCAAAAGCTGACCAAAACCTTGCGGAAAAATGTCCATGTATTCAGGCACACGTCGACAAATGAACCGTTTATCGCCTAATGCCCAGATAGATAAAGACCGACGATGCAAAATCACCGCCGGTCTATACACAACATTATTCGTGATCTTGGTAAATCTCACGTGGAGCGAGCTCGGAATGCTTGCGTTTTAAGGTCTTAGGGGCCTTATACGTGTTGCTCTCGAAGTCGATATACTCGGTCTGTTTGAGCAAACGCTCAATCATCTCCTCGTGATCGAACAGCTCCCACGCCTCATGCACGGCATCAAGTTTAGCGTGCGTCTCGGGGCGGCGCGGCATAAACAGCGTGCAGCAGTCGGGAGCGGCCTCAGTCGAGATATCGAACGTACCGATCTCCTCAGCGCGTGCGATGATCTCCTGCTTGTCCGAACCGATCAACGGACGGAACACGGGGATCTTCACGGCCTCATTGACGGCCATGATGTTCTCGAGCGTCTGGGAGGCAACCTGACCGAGCGATTCACCAGTCACGATAGCCTTGGCGCCCTCGATATGCGCAATGCGCTCGGCAACCGAATACATAATGCGGCGATACATGATCACGCGTAGGTTGCTGGGACAGGTGACCGAAATCTCACGCTGGCAGTCACCAAACGGCACCACGTACAGGCGGCCGATCTGGACACCCGGCTCAAGCGTACGGATAATGTCCTGCACCAAATACTCGCTCGTATCGGGCGTCTGCGGACGGCCGGAGAAATGTACCGGCACGCACACCGCGCCGCGACGCGCGAGCATCCAGGTCGCCACCGGAGAATCGATGCCCGAGGAAAGCAGCGTCACGACCTTGCCGGCAGAACCCACCGGCAGACCGCCCACGCCGCGCTCGGAGCGTGCGTACACGTAAACGCTACCCTGGACCACCAGTACGTGAACCATCGCGTCGGGGTCGTGCATCTGGACCTTTTTATCGGGAAACGCCTCGCACAGCACCTCGCCCACCTGACGATTGATATCAATCGAGGTGAGCTCGTAGTCGGTGTTAGAGCGCTTGGCATGCACCTTAAACGAATCGAAGGGGCCAAACTCGCGCAGCGCCTTCACGGCGGCGGCGCAGTACTCCTGCGGGTCGCGGTTCGTGTGATATGCCAGGGACACGCGGGCAACGCCGGGGACGGTGCGAATGACGCGCGCCGCCTCGTCGGCCTGATGCTCGTTAAAGGTCACGAGGATATAACCGGAAATTCGAGACACGGCGTTCACGGAAAAGGCGGCCAAAGCCGCCTTAATGTTATCCATGAGGATATGCTCAAAATGTGCGCGGTTCTTGCCCTTCAGTCCAACCTCGTGATAGTGGACCAGGCAGACGCGAGCTGCCATTTAGGCTTCAGCAACCTTATGGCCGAGCGCCTTCTCGTAACGGGCCTCGTCGTAAGAGATATCGCCGTCGACGATCTCGTCCATAGCCATCGAGATGGTATCGGCGCCGGAGAGCGCGATGGTGATGTCATCAACATCCTGAACGGCAAGCACGCGGTTATGCTGGCCACGCAGCATGCTATTGATGTCGCAGGCACGCTTGGAGGCAAGCGAAGCGAGCAGGAAGCGGTTGTGATCGGTCTTCTCCAGAAGATCGTCAATGCAAGGCTTTACAACGGACACGGACCTCAGATCCTTTCATGCATATCGAGAACGCGAACGAGCTCGTCGGTCGCGCGGTCGAGATCGTCATTCACCACGACGTCGTCGTAGCGGTCGGCAAGGGCAAGCTCATGGGCGGCATTTGCCATACGCAGCTCAATCGTCTCGGGCGTCTCGGTACCTCGACCGACCAGACGCTCGCGGAGCACCTCGAGCGAGGGCGGCTTGATAAAAATCAACACGGCCTCGGGGAAACGCTCCTTGACCTGCAGGGCACCCTGAACATCGATCTCCAAGATGAGAGACGAACCAGAGGCGAGCTTGGACTGAACCTCGCTCACCAACGTGCCGTAGCAGTTACCGTGGACCTCGGCCCACTCAACAAACTCACCGTTTGCCACGCGGCGGTCGAACTCCTCGCGCGTCAGGAAAAAGTAGTTGACGCCATCGACCTCACCTTTGCGTGGTGCTCGCGTGGTAGCCGAAACCGTCAGGCCCAGGTTAGAGCGACGCTCGCGCACACGAGTGACGAGCGTGCCCTTGCCCGCGCCTGACGGTCCAGAAATCACAAAGAGCTTTGAATCCTGAGCGCTCACTTATTTGGTCAGCTGCTCGAGGAGCTGCTCGCGCTGACGGACGCCGAGGCCCTGGACGCGACGGGTAGCGGAGATGCCGAGCTCCTCCATGATCTTGGCGGCCTTGGCCTTGCCATAACCGGGGAGAGACTCGATGAGGGTGGAAACCTTCATGCGGGAAGCGATGGGGTCATCGGAGTTGAGCACGGACTCGAGGGACTTCTCGCCCTTCTTGATCTGCTCGCGAAGCTCAGCGCGGGCGTGACGTGCGGCGGCAGCCTTCTCAAGAGCCTGCTTGCGCTGCTCGTCGGTAAGCTGAGGGAGTGCCATTCGAACCTCCAAATAGTTGGGTTATATCTGATGCAATAATTGACATTTTAGCACGTCAAACGCACTAAATGCCCAATCGACGGCATCATAGGTTAGACGATACCTGCGAAAAGTGCAATATACGCAGGTCAAAGTTGAGCCCCTGACCTGCGATTCCACACAAAGGATGGGAAAGTTTTCGCAGGCACAGGGGCTAATTTGTGCTAATGAGACCCAAAAGTGGTGACTTGAGGGAATCTTTTAGGCGACGTTTTCGACCAGCTCGGCAACGATAGCGTCAAATGCGGCAACCGGGTCGTCGGCACCGGTGATGGGTCGGCCCACCACGATGTGGCTCGCACCGCGCTCGATAGCCTGGGAAGGCGTCGCCACGCGGGACTGATCGCCCAGGGCCGCACCCACGGGACGAACGCCCGGGGTCACGATGAGAGCATCGGGGCCCAGCAGTTCGCGCATATCGTGAGCCTCCATCGGGGAGCACACGATACCATCGATGCCGTTGGTCTGAGCAAGCTTCGCCAGGCGGGCGGCCTCCTCGGCCACGGGCGACTCGACGCCGATCTCGGCCAGCGAATCCTGGTTCATGCTCGTGAGCACGGTGATGGCGACAAGCTTGGCACGGTCCTCGCGCGCCTCCTCGGCACCCTCGCGGCAGGCAGCGAGCATAGCGCCCGAGCCCAGGCCGTGAACCGAAAGCAGGTCGGCACCGGCAAGCGAGGCCGAGCGGGCAGCGCCGCGCACCTGATGCGGAATGTCATGGAACTTAAGGTCGAGGAAGACCTTAAAGCCAAGGTCCTTAAAGGTCTTGACGATCTGGGGACCCTCGGCGTAAT
>USBA01000069.1 GCA_900552735.1 uncultured Collinsella sp.
ACCAGTACCAGACGCCGGAGATCAGCTTCCAGCCCTTATAAGGCTGCCCGTTTGACGATACGTAATATTTACCTTCGTCCGTTTCCTGCCAATGATCCCCCAGGCCCTTTCCAAACCAATAGTTAACATCAACGTCACCGCTTACACCGGGAACGCTGCCACGGAAAGAATACTGCCAACAATCATATTTAGCAGGGGCTTCAGGAGTAAGGCCAAGGCACTCATCGTAACGGCCTCCGTACCAGGACTGGGCAGTCCAGATGCTCCAGCCGCTAGAAAGAAAACAAGGGTCGGTAAGGTAGTTCTTGAACCAGTTAACGTTTGCGTAAATACCGGGCTTATAACCCGCTGCCGCAATTTGACCGCAGAAGGTCTTTGCGATCGATGCGAGCTTCGAGGGATCGTTAAATGGCGTCCACTTGGGCGAACCATCGGCATTTGTTTTTTGCTCTTCCAAGTCATAGTAAACGGGAAGGGTGGGCGAATGACCCTTAAGGGCACTTAACATCAAACGCGCCTCGGCCTGGGCTTCATCCTCGTTGCGCGCATAGGAGTAAAGGTACACACCATACGGAATTCCCAAACGCTCGCACTCGCTTACGTTGCGCTTAAAGTAATTGTCCAGCCTTCCGCCGCTTGTATCACCGGCAAAACCAACTCTTAGAATCGCAAAGTCGATACCGGCATCTTTCACGGACTGCCAATTAATGGTTCCGTTGTGCTCGCTCACATCGATTCCCTGCGCCGTTGCGCCCTTAGGCATGCTGTGCATTGCACGGCCTTCGAAATCTGCATTTGCGCCATAATCGTCAGGAAGATCGGAGCGGAGGGAACCGTCGACATAACGCCAAGAGTTCTCAGCCAGGGGGGCCACGACATCCGCATCAGACGTCTCATCAGAAGCCTCGTCTGCTCCCTTGTTAGAGTCCTCGTCGGAAGTTGCTTCGCCATCCGCGGTCTCGCTTGAATCAGGCGTCGAGGAGTCCTGGGCAACCGAATCGCTCTCCGCCTGATCGTCAGACGTATCCGCAGAGGCGTTAGAAGCGCTCTCGGTCGCAGGCTGCGATACCTTCGGTTGCTCCTGAGCCAAATCGAGTGTCTCGGCATACAGTGCAAAAGGCTGAAGCACGCCAGAAAGCCCAAATACAAGGGAGAGAAATAATGCAACGCAGCACTTTAGTCGTTTCATAGACATCCATTCGCCCTAATTAATCGTAGATACTGGAATTATAACAGCCTGAGTGACGCATTTACGTTCATGGCCCATGTCAACGCATAATGGATCGCACCAGACAGGCATGCCCCTTAGTAGCCTTACCGGCTCTGAAAGAAAGGTTGAGACTTCCTAAAAACCATTGCTTTAGACCGAGAAATACTCACTCTCAGCGGATAAGTTCGGCCCCAACCACGGATCGCCCGTCAAGAAGAACTCCGGCCAGCGCTGCATGAACAGTGCTTGCTCACGTTTCCAACGGCGGAGCTTTTCCTCGTTGGCCTCTTCCCTGCCGCGCGAGGTGAACTCGTAGTGGTACAGCTCGGCATAGGGCATTTGCCCTCCTCCAACAAAACACTGTCACTAACTTAGCCCACCAACCTCGCCATTTGTTAAGCAACAAGTGCGAGCGGTAGGTATTGATCTACAAACGTTGGGGATTGAAAAAAATGCAGTAGCCGAAAACGTAATATCTTCCGATTGGCGCGGCATAAAAATAGAGGGCGTCCCAAAAGAGAAGCCCCCTTGCAAAACGGCCGAACCGCTTTTCGAAGTGGGAAATATTTTGCACCAGATGCCTAGGAATCGCAAGAAGGCATATCTTCAGCGTCACACAAATACCATGCGCCGATCACTTTCGACAAAAACGAGAAGGAGGAAGTTATGACCTCCGCACCTTTATAGTAGTTGATGTTGCGATTTGCCCTAGAAATAAACTTGGAAAGCGATTGTGCTTTGTGCTTAATAACGCCTTTAGACGACACCTCTTTGTGGAGATATAGCGTTGTGACAATCTGGCGTATTCGCTCATTGCTCATCCTTGCCTTACGCTGATAAGAGCCAACCCCATCTATTTTGCTCAATGCCTTCATAACACCGTTATTTGCCCTTCGGGCATTCCCACCCGAAGCAAGACCATTAAGAATGCAACTATTGTGAGCACACGCGTTGCGGAGATCTTTTGCCGCGCGAAGCAAATAAAACCTATCGCGAAGCTCATCATCGTCAAACCGTTTGGCGCAAAACAAAATGAATGAATTAAAGGCGCCAAAGGTAATAACTTCCAGAAAGGCCCAGACAGGCATATTAAAACCACTGTATTTTGCAAGAATGCCTGCAGAATAGGCACTCGACTCACAACGTGAAATCTCTTTTTTGACCCAGTTGGTCACATTCCCCTTGCTATCAAATGTATCCTGCTCGCTTAAATAGTCTTGAACGATTTCGTAACCGTCCTCGGCATGCTGCTCTATCCTGCCCAGCAAGTCAACTTTGCAGAAGTGCTCAATATCAAGAGTGAGCGAAATCATCTCGTTTCGAAGCAACATATCAATAATCGAAAGGTCAACAAGCATCTTGAAATCTAAGTTGACATATTCACCCTTGCGTTTTCCATCAGAAACCTTTGGAAATCCGGTGCGGTACGAGCGCAAGCGAAAGTAATTGTTGTTCTTCGTCAGATACTCGACCGCCTCTGCCTCGCTCATATAGCGGAAACGGACACCCTTGCTCTTAAGATGGGAGACTTGCTCCCAAGGAGTAAGCCAAGGCTTTTGATCGCACATATCTTGTTGACGAATAGGACTATTCATTGCGCTCTCCAGCGTATTTGATGAAATAACAGATCTAATTTTATCCTAACTGTAAATACCTATTAAACAGCCGGACGCTCATGCAAATACATCATGGCACGCCGCCGCCCATCTCGCCCTGAGCTCGTGACAACGATAGCCCTCGCGCTTTGCGAATGGTATCTTTGTTGCTGCAAATTAAAACACGCAATGCTATAGATAGACGAAATCTGATTAGCGGGCGACGAAGAGTGCCACATCTCTATTATCACGGGGATTGACGACCCAGAAAAACCCGATATGGCAATCGACGCTGAGAGCAGTCCTAAAGAATATGACGTCGCCCTCACTCGATTTAAAACCGTTCGAGAATCTCCTCGGCATTCTCTCGCAGATAGATATCTAGGTCCGGCACGGCAAACTGCACGTAACCCCTCTGCGGTGCCTGAATAACCTCCCTTTGTAGCAATTTGGCCCTAATAGAGCTGATCTCATTGGTCTTTTTACCCATGCGCCTAGCAATCTCGGCTGATTTGGACTGTTGTTTATCCTCGCACATCGCCAAAAGGTATTTGATATCGTTAAGCCCCAGTCCAGAAATCGCGGGCTCGTGAACAACATCGTGAAAACGAGCCTCTGCCAGTGCAATGCCTTCGGTGACGTCGCGCTCGCTCACAATGGCACTTTTGGCACGATGCAAATTGGCTCGTTGCCAAATGGAGTAACCGACCAGTTGCACCAGATAGGCATAGCCCTTAGTGGCCTTAGCGGCTCTCGACAGAAGATTTTCCTCTATGGTCAAACCAGTCGCAATAAAACTGTCGCCCATAGAGAGCGCAACCTCCACCTGGTTGATAGGCGCCAGATCTTCGGGGAGGGCACGACGCAAGAACGTAAGCGCCTTGCCGTTAATAAGATCCATAACACCGGCGGGTAAACCGGCAAAGGCAAGTGCGATATCTACTTATATCGGATAATATCGAGTTATATAAGCCTGTATAAACTTATCGCGGAAGTATCGAGCTTTCGTAATTTGTCTTATTAGGTAGTCCAACGTTGTTTTCTTCCAAGCTCATAGCGAAAGAAAGTTAAGGACTCCTAAAAAACCATTGCCTTAGACCGAGAAATACTCGCTCTCGGAGGATAGATTTGGTCCGAGCCACGGATCACCGTCAAGGAAGAACTCCGGCCAGCGCTGCATGAACAGCGCTTGCTCGCGCTTCCAGCGGCGCAGCTTTTCCTCGTTGGCCTCTTCCCTGCCGCGCGAGGTGAACTCGTAGTGGTACAGCTCGGCATAGGGCGTAAAGATGGTACGGTAGCCCGCCTCCCACACGCGCAGGCAAAAATCCGCATCGTTAAAGCCGACGGCGAATTCCTCGTTGTAGCCGCCGACCTGCTCAAATACGTCGCGTCGCACCATCTGGCAGGCACCCGTCACGGCGCTAAAGTTGCCCGGGCGCACAGCGCGGGCAAGATAGCCCTCGCGCTTTGCCGAGAAGTCCTGGTTGGCATGGGCAAGTGCGCCGCGCACGCCGACCAAAATGCCGGCATGTTGTACCAGATGGTCGGCAAAATAAAGCTTGGCACCCACCACGCCGGCTTCGGGACGCTGCAGATAGCCCATCATCTCTTCAATAAAGTCGGGGCTTATGACCTCGGTATCGTTGTTCAGCAGCAGCAGGTAGTCGCCCTTGGCATGCTCTACGCCAAAGTTGATGATTTGCGAATAATTGAACTCGCCCGGCCAGTACACAACGCGTGCGTTACCTTTGCCTTCAGATGCCGCGAGCACGCGTTCCGGCAGGGTTTCGTAATACGCAAACGTCTCCGGGGCCTCGCTGTTGTTCTCCACCAAGACGATCTCGTAGTTGGCATACGTGGCCTTCTGGGCGATCGACATCACACAGGCATCGAGCGTCTCAACGTGGTCCTTGGTGGGAATCACAATACTCACCAGCGGCACAGGCTCCGGCAGCGCATAACGCATGCGATAGACAAACGGCGTCTCGGTCTCCTCGACCGTCCCGTGAACGTCCAGCGAGTCAAAGTGGCGCTGCAGCGCCAAACGACCAGCTTCAATGGCATACGGCTTGCTATCTGCAGAGCCATCGGCGGTGGAACCGGGGTGTACGCGCCAGTGATACAACACGTGGGCAATATGCTCAAACCGTGCGCCCGATGCAAGGCAGCGAAGCGTCAGATCATAATCCTGGGCGCCCGCGACATCTTCCGGCGACATGCCAATGCGATCGATGAGCGCCTTCTCCACCATCAGAAAATGCGTCACGCAGTTATGGCTATAGAGCAGGTCAACGTTGAGCTGCGTCTTAAAGACCGGCTGACCCCACTCCCCCGTTTTCTGGAACATGTCCTCGTCACAGAAAAGGACCTGCGGACGCTCCCCCTCTGCCGCTTTGTTCAACGTGGCGACATAGTGGAACAACGCATCCGGCTCCAGAATGTCGTCATGGTCCAAAAATGCGATGTAGTCGCCCGACGCTTGTTGAATGCCGGCGTTGGTGTTGAGCACAATGCCGCCGTTGCCGGGTAGTTCGATGCGACGGACGCGCTCGTCATTGGCGGCAGCCGCAAGATAGGCCACCGCATCCCATTCGGGCGAGGCATCCATAAGGAGCAGTTCCCAGTTGTCATAGCTCTGCGATAGCACAGAGTCCAGCAGCTCGCGCAGGTAGACCCGATCGGTCTTATAGCACGGCACCACAATGCTCACGAGCGGCCTATAGGCGAATGCCGCCGCGGCGACGCACTGACACGGCAGGTCGCCCGGCCTTGCGCGATGCTGCTCAAACCAACGTCGATAAGCTGCGTCGTCTGCACGCGCATCCTTCATGCGGTTCCAGCTGTCGTCGACCATGCCGTTGTACAGGCGACCATCCATGGCGCAAAAACCACTCTGAATCTGCTCCGTGGGATCGCTCACAATCGCGACAAAATCTCGTATATCCTGAGGCATCTCAACGCTCAGATACGTTTTGTTGACGCGGCATCCGTTCTGCTGCGGCACATCGACCTGCGATTCAAACACATGCACGGTGATATCGATAGCGTTCATATGCGTATCGAAGACCTGGAGCTCAGGTACGCACTGGGGGTCTCCCACCCACGTAACCTCATAGCGCCACACCGCGCCGGCGTCTGCCGGCAAATAGCGAATGGCATCGATCTCGTAGCGACCGCAGCATTCGCCACGCTGCGCATCGCGGATAAGCGCGCACAGCGCAGTCTTTGCTTTGTAGTTAATCTTAGATTCCAGCTTGGCCACGCGGCTATCGAGGCGAATGGAGCCCAACCTTTGGCCACCGGATGCAAATGTGACGTCAATCGTAGAGCCATCCAAAAACGGAAGCACCAAGACAGCGAGCTCGCGCTCGTAATCGGAAACGGAAGGACAAAGCGCCAGCACACGGCCACGATCGACCGGGAGCACCAGCGACGGCACACAAGAACCGCTCGTTGTCGCATGGGCAAACGCCTGAGAGCTCTCCCGCTCAATAAGCGCGGCGACATCCTGACCGGCAAAACGAAGCAGCACAAAAAGACGGCCCTGGCTGCGGCAAAGTGCCAAACGCTTGATACTCATCTACACTTCTCGCTTTCCCAGGGCGTTCGCAGCCATGCGCTTGCACGCGCCCAGGCGCCCAAACCTCAAGACGTCGTAATTGAACATGAGCTTTTTGCACAAACGAGCAGCAGGAGCCTTACCGACAAGCGCCGCACGCACCATGGCGGCAACAGAAGGATCACATTGCGCAAGCGCAGCATCACTGCCCACGGCAGAACCGTCAAGCGCCGTGGCAACGGCAGCAAACACCTTGCCGCAGCCCGAGCCCAGGAGCCTGAGCGCATCGTACAGCACCAGATCACACAGGAAGTACGCCAGGTCATCGGCATGCTGGGCATCGAGACCGTCACGGCGCCAATCGGCCAGCACCGCTGAGTAGATCTTCACGTGCTCCAGCAAACGCGTCTCATCGTCAGAGCGCATGGTGTCCATGAGCGAGCCCTTGCGTGCCACGCGATAGTCGTACAGCTTGTTCGAGATAAGCGCCGTCTTGCGCGAACGGCCATAGACAGCAAAATCAAAGACCTGATCCTCGCCATACTTAACGGTTTCATCGAACGCAATCCCGTTGCCCAGCAAAAAAGCGCGCTTGCAAGCGGTGCGCCATGCAAAGGGGCGAGACGCTTCCTTAAACAGCAGGTCGGAGCTATAGCCCTCAAACGAAACGTCGCGCGGGCTCAGCACATAGTTAAGCCACGGATATCCCGCCTCCAGCGGATACGGGTTCGCGCCAAAGGTCAAAACGTCGCAATCCTCACGCTCAAAGACATCGACGATCACGCGGCACGCATCGGGCGTAAAGCGGTCGTCAGAATCTAAGAACGAGACGATAGGAGCCGAGGACGCAGCGATGCCCGCGTTACGGGCGCTCGACAAACCACCGTTGGGCTTATCGATAAGCTTAAAGCGCGTATCCCTCTCGCAATAGGCAGCGGCGATATCGCGCGACCCATCCGGCGAGCCATCGTTGACCAGCACACCTTCCCAATCGGGCATATCCTGCGCGAGTAGGGAGTCCAGGCACCATGCCAGGCACTCCTCCACCTTGTAGATGGGAACGACGACGGAAATTTTAGGGGTAGCCATAATCACGCGCTCCTACTGTGCCGCCGGCACGTCGTCGGGATGCGGGTTATCACCGTAGGCGCGCTGATACGTCAGCACGCGCCAAACCAGCGGCAGGCCGCCGATCTTAAAGTAGTGTTTAAACGTATTGAGCTTGCCCGGCTTCTTAAAATCAAAGCGCGAATCGATATAGGCACGGGGCGATTTGACCATCAAACGCAGGTCGGTCTCGCCGCGCGGATCGAACAGCGACAGGTCAAAGCGACCGGCATCCCAATCGGCCTTGAGCTCGGGCGATGCCTTGTCCCAAAACTGCTCGCGCAACTCATCAACCAGACGGTCATCATTCCAGCGGTACGTATCGACCTTCATGCGCATTAAAATGCCCTGAAGCCGAGCCTTAAGCTCGGGGCGTTCATCCAAAAAGCGCTGCATCTCGGCATATTCGTCGCACACGCAAAATACCTTGTTAGGCGAGTTAACAGAACTCTTCTCGTTGTCTTGGCGATAGCACAAAATGGGGTCCGCAATAAACGCAGCGCGCTCGGCGCATGCCCAGACCTTAAAGTTAAAGCCCGCATCCTGATACGAGGCACCCGGCGTAGGAAGGAACCGAATCTGATTGTCGTTAAGGAACGTGCGACGATAGATGGCCGACCAAATGGAAGGCTTGCGGTAGAAAATGCCCGGGCGATCGACGGGGCGATACGCGGCGCCCGTCATATGCTCGTCGATAATTCCAAACAGCTCGCGGCGCTCGCTGGGCGCAGACCAGTACAGGTAAAAGTCGCCCTTAACGACATCGGTATGCTCGGCGTCGGCCTTGGCAACCAGCTTTTGAAGCGAATCCTCGAACATAAAGTCATCGGACTCCAAAATGCCTACGTACTCGCCACGCGCCATCTCCAGACCGCGGTTCATCGAGTCTCCGTAGCCGCTGTTGGCCTTATCGATCATCTTGACGCGCGCATCGCGCTCCATGTACTCGCGGATGATATCCGGCGAGCTATCGGTAGAACCGTCGTTGATGCAGATGATCTCGATGTCGCTGAGCGTCTGCGCAATGGCAGAATCGAGGCACTCGCGCAGATAGCGCTCAACATTGCAGATGGGAACAAGCAGCGAAACTTTAGGGGTATCAGAGTTCTGCAAGAGAACCTCCTGTTGAATAACGTGTAACAGGGTTATTTTAGCAGCGAAGCAACGGCGCGCGGCAGCGCCCAGAATTAGATAAAGCGCTCCAAGCAGGCCTTGAGACCGCGGGTCGAAAGATAGAACAGCGTGGCGTCTGCCATCGAAACGCCCGAGGTCGCCGCAACGAGCTTATGGGCAATACGGCAAACGGCGCCCTTAGCAGGCATAACCGCCCACTCCGTTCCCAAAAACGTCGTGAAATCCATATTGACGCGACCGGCCACGCGACGGAAACCATCGGCGTCCAGACGCGCCAAGTCAAACACAATAAGGTCCAAAAACCAGGTGATCAGCTCTCCGGGGCATAGATCCAAAAGGCCGTAACCCGCCCAATCTTCCAAAACTTCCTCGAGCATCTTCATGTGTGCGTCGAGCTTTTTGGGGCGGGCCTCGGCACTGTTGAACTCGTGCGTCGCCGATTCGCTCTCCATCACGTAGTGGTAGAACTTGTCCGGCATGACGACGGTCCTGCGGGCAAGCGCATAAGCCGCAAATTGGAAGACGACGTCCTCGCCCAAAGCCAAACCGGGGGCGAAGCGAATGCCTTCGCGATTGAGCAGCTCGCGCGAAAAAGCCGCACGGCAGGCATAGGGCTGCGCATTCGAATGGAACAGCAGTTGGGGATCACGGGCGCCGAAGGCACCAGCTTTGGGGCTCATGAGTTGCTGGACGCGTTTGGGGGCAGCATCGGCTAGTTCACAGACGCCGCCAAAAACGGCGGCCTCG